>DQVY01000246.1 GCA_015661535.1 Sulfurovum sp.
AACTGCTTTTGGCATTGTCCATTTGCCGTCTAAAATCTCTTGATGAGGTTGGTAAAATCTTACAATATATAACCAACCCTCTGGAATGTAAAGGTAAAGGTAGTTGTCTGCTTTTGGGTCACCACCAAGGTGAAGTGTCGTTGTGCCATCTGCATTTTTCTTAACTGTTAGCGAGTTTAGTGAGTAAGATTTTTACTCGTTTGGTACCATAAAACGCTCTTGGTTATAGATAGTGACTGACCAGAAACCATCTACCGGAACCTCTTTTTGTACGGTAATGGTATAGGCTGTTTTCCCGTCATTTTTTTCAACCTGTGTAGGAATATAAAGTGCATCTTTTTTCTGCATACCACTCCAACCAACAGCGACACCCATGGCATCATCAAGGTAATGGGGATGTTTTGGAAGAGGTACTTGAAGCAGTTAAATAATAAAAATAACCAGTATCCCCCATAGATATAGGAGTAATCAAACCAGAACAAAGGCAGTATTGATTACACTGTATCTAAAGGCTCCATAAATGAATAAAGATTTACAAATCAGTCAACCCGATAGACCAAAGATACTTACTGCAGATATAGAAGCTATAGGCTTCTATAGGAAAATGGATACAAAAGCCACTGTAGAAGAGATGATCGCAGGAAAATATGTACTTGTTGAAGAATTTTACAGCAATGGCTTGCAGGTTTTAGCAGAACTGAAAAGAAACCTTTTGGCTAAACATAAAGACAAAAGTTTTCAAGGACAACGTGACTATCGTGCAGCATTTAGAAAGGCATCACATAGATTATTGTTGAAAGTTGAAGAGAACAAACTCCTAGTTAAAAAAGCACCTAGCCTTGGTTGGTTAGAAGTGTTGTACCCAGATGTTTCCAATTTTTATGTCTCTTTCCCCGATGTACAAGGCATGAACAGTTCTTGGCAGTGGTATGAAAAAGGTATTGAAATTAAAACCCTGGACATTACACTGCATCCTTATTACGGTACCTATTTCCCTACACGGTTCGACCATTTAAAACTCTTTGACAAGTGGTTGAAAAAATACGAAGGTTCAAAAGCACAAGCCATAGAGATAGGTGTGGGGTCGGGTGTATTGACCTTTCAATTGATTCAAAACGGTTTTGAAAACATTGTTGCAAGTGATACAAACAAAAATGCCATCATTGGGGTTGCTGAAGAGAGTAAAAGACTAGGGTATGAAAAGAAGATCACTCTGCATCATGCTGATCTGTTTGAACACTGTGATGTAAAAGCTGACTTGATTGTCTTTAACCCTCCATGGTTACCTGCAAAACATGACTTGGAAGAGGGTATAGACAAGGCGATGTATTATAACGAGATGCTTTTTCCAAGATTTTTTGAGCAAGCTCTCGAGCACCTTTCTCTTGAGGGGAAAGTTGTACTTATATTCTCAAACTTAGGTAAAGTTGTTGATGAAGAGAATACTCATCCCATCATCGAAGAACTGCAAAAGCATAAACGTTTTAAAAAAGAATTACATTTGACAAGAGATGTACGGGCTTCATCAAGAAGAACAAAACGCAGAGACTCCAGAGAGAAAGAAAAGGTGGAACTGTGGGTTCTCTCCCCTAAAGGTGAGAAATAAAAAAGGGTTTATAACCCTACATCTGCTTTCACCGTACCTGATAGTTTTGTGTTGATGGTAATGTGCTCTTCGTGAATCATAATATCTTCTATGGAGGCAACTTCGAGGAAGGCAGAGATATTGATATTACCTTTGGAGAGTTGTTTTAATGCCAGGTTTGCCTTCATGATATTGTCATCAATTTTTGAACCAAACTCATATTTTATGAGATCTGAGAAATGAGACTTTATAGCATCTAGTTCTGCTGCATCTACGACTATATCAAAAAGATCATTGTTTGTATTTGCATCATATTCTAATTCATGAAGAACCAAAGAACGACTTTTCTTTTCTATTTGGGGTAATCCTTTGAAGCTTATCTCTCCATCTACATCAAACCAATTAAAAATATCGATCGTTTTGAGCCAGGGAGATCTATTGTCATAAGAAATATGTGCCGTAATGTTAATATGACCATTCTGACTTTTTTGTATTTTTGTATTGGTTATTTTTAAGATACCGGGAATCGTACTTTGGTGCATATCAAGCGTATATGTTTCTGAGAACGTATGACTCGATAGTGCTAGAAGTTCTTTGTAGCTCACAGACACAGGGATATTAAAATTGAATTCACCTTTTTTATGGGAGATATTTTTTAGCTTGCAGAGGGAAGTTTTTTTACATTGTAAGGTGGGGTCGCCTACCATGATCTTTGTAGCACCTTTAGCACGTATGGTCATTTTCAGTATATTATCGGCAATGGTGAACCCGGAATATGACGCACTTTCAGGCCTAAAGATGAGATAAGTGTTAGATCTATTATCGATCTTGACCGGCTCCTGTATGGTGTTCCATGCACTATGTATCTTTTCTTTAATTTTAAGTTTGGCAAGTAATGCGGGCAGTTTTTTTACAAATTGATCCATTTTATGACGTAATTTAGGTTCAACATTCTTCTTTATGTTGTAGTCTACGATATTTAATATCTTCACTGTAGGTTGCTTGGACCATGCAATATTGTGTGTTACATCAACAGAGACAGACCAGTCATTGTTTATAACAGGTGTAGCATGTATAAAGAGTACAGCAGAGGCATAAGCTGTTTCCCGTATGCCTGCTTCAGTAGAGACCTGCGCTTTTAGAGGAAACGAAAAGGTTAAGGTCTTTCCCTCTCCGGAGAGGGAAATAGGCCCGTCTCTTTTCACCCAGCCTTTGATCGTACAGTTTATTTTAGGAAGGGTTTTTATTTTTATCCAGTTCTCTTTACACGATATTTTGTAGCCGTCTCTACGGCATTTTGGTATACCTTTTGTTTTGAAATATTTTGCTTTCAGACAGACTTTGTCGGGTTCATTTATCTCTGTAAGCAGCTGTGGCACAATAGTATTGAGATGATCTTCGAGTACTTGCAGATCTGCTTCTACAGGTAAGGTAATGACAGAGTCTGACAAGATGGTATTGTTTGCCACTATGATGCTGGGGTAAATGTATAGGTATGTAAGACAGAGCATCATAAAAGGAATAGTAGAAGTGTTTTTAACCATTGTATAGAGGAGTATCCTTTTCTCTGCATACATTTGTATGATTCTCTTTCTGTATTGTATACTATCTTTTAAGATTTTAACCCTTTTACATGGCCTACTTAGTGCTATTTTGCTATAATCGGTTAAAAAGACAACACAATGAAACTATTTTTACTCTTATGTACCCCCTTATTGCTTATGGCAAAAATACATTATGCAAAGGTGAGACCCTATGAGTCTATCGTTTTAAAGTCTGCGGTCAGTGCTTTGGTACTCGAAGTGGATCTTTCATCTGAAGGTAGTTTAGTGAAGGGAAAACGTGTTATCTATTTGGATGATACTTTAGACCATGCAAATTTTATGTCAGCAAAGCAGAGTTTAAAACTGCTTGAAGAGATGCACGACATTAATATAGATGTTGCACAGGGACTCAAAGAGACATTTAAAAGACAAGAGGACTATTTTAAGCGTATCAATAAATTGTCAACCGTCTCCAAAACACAAAAAGATACAGCTTTTAGCAGTTTTACGGCTGCCAAAACACAATACCTCGGCACACGTGAGAAGATTGTCACCCTGGAAAAACAGATACTCGACATGAAATACAAGATGAAGCAGCTAGAGGACAGCATACTTAAAAAGTCTATAGTGCTTGACAATAAATATTTGTA
>DQVY01000199.1 GCA_015661535.1 Sulfurovum sp.
CTTTTTGGTGCAGCGATGGGGATCTCTCTTCCTTATGTTGAGACCATCGCCCTAGCAACACTTTCCAGACACCGCTACGGAAAAGTGCGCCTGTGGGGCTCTTTAGGGTTCATTGGTATTGCTCTTTTATTGGGGAAAGTACTTGACTCGCCGTATGAGACACTCTATTATCTCTCTATTACCGCATTCTTAACCCTTGTCTTTGGGGTTTTTCTTACAAAATATGACCTTAGCTCCCATAGCTCTGCACAAGATGATGCCTCTTTTTCACTCATGAAATATTGGGCATTTTGGGCTTCTATCTTTTTAATGCAGGTCGGTTTTGGAGGGTTTTACAACTTTTTCACTATTTATCAGACTGAACACGGCATCTCTCTTGAGATGACCTCATGGATGTGGAGTTTTGGGGTCGTCTGTGAAATATTTATGCTTTTTTTCCAAGGACCGCTGCTGCAAAGAAATCTGCTTAATATCCTGCAGTTTGCTACACTTGTTACTGCTCTAAGATGGTTCATACTCTACCTTTACCCAAACTCTGTTCCTCTGACTTTCGCAAGTCAGTCGCTCCATGCTGTCTCTTTTGCCCTGTACCATACCGCAGCCATTACCTATGTATATTCACTCTATACACAAAAAAAACTTGCCCAACAATTCTTTTTGGGCATCGCCTTTGGCTTGGGAGGTTCCGTAGGGGCTATGCTTTCCGGACAGATCTATGGTGAATATCTTTTTCTTATAGAGTCTTTCATTACCCTTGCAGCATTCTTTACACTGCTCATCCATCAAAAACGTAAAACTGAGTTGGCTTCATGATAAACGATATCCCACTCATCATCTTTGCAGGAGGGAAAAGCTCTCGTATGGGAAAAGACAAAGCCCTGCTTCCTTTTGGCGGGCACTCCTCTTTAGCCCAGTTTCAATACAGTAAATTCACCCCTTATTTTAAAGACATCTATCTCTCTTCCAAAACGGATAAGTTTGATTTTGACTGTCAGGTCATTCAAGATATAGATGAAGAGGCTTCCCCCCTTGTAGCCATACTCTCTGTTTTTGAAAGCTTAGAGGCTGAAGAGGTGTTTATATTAAGTGTGGATGCCCCATTTGTTGACATCGGCATCATAGAGAAAATTTTAGAGGAGAGGGAAGAAAGTGTTGATATTGTCGTTGCGCAAAGTCCTTCTGGGGTACAGCCTCTCTGCGGAAGCTATAAAAGAACGGTTCTGGCATCGGCATACCAACAACTTGAAGAGGGGAACCATAAACTCCGTGATCTCTTGGCTTTGGCAGAGACGAAAGAGGTGGTTTTTGAAAAAGATACTCCTTTTACAAACCTAAATAAGCCTGAAGAATACCAAGACGCACTTAATCTTTTTTAGGATCAGAGAGTATGGAGCATGTTGCCCCATCTATCATCTGCGTCATGAGTTTACGGGAGAAAAATACAAACTTTTCAAACAAGCTGCTGTGGTACTTGTCTTTATGGTAGATCATTAAAAAATCTCTTTTACATTCAAAGTTTTCTACTGCTACTTTATGCAGTTTCCCTTCTTTCAATTCACTCTCAACAGAAATTTTGGAAATACATGTCAAACATTCCCGATTCATTAAAATACTTTTAATAGACTCCGTATGTCCTAGTTCCAAAAAGATGTTCAGCTCATCAACTTTTTCTTTAATATAATCTAAAAATACTTCTCTTGTACCGGACCCTTCTTCACGAAGTACCCATCTTTTATCAGCAATGTCATCAATAGTACAGGATTGACACAGACTTTTATCGGCTGTGACAACCACAAGTTCATCTATCCCTATTTTCTCTTTGATAATATCAGAACCGGACACAAATCCTTCTACAAAACCGATGTCAATGCTCCCCTCTTTGATCATATCCGCGATCTCTTTTGTATTTCCCTCTTTTAATGTTATCTTTACATCAGGGTAAGAGCTCATATAGCTACAGATAATGGCAGGCATCAAATAATCTACAATGGTTGTACTTGCGCCTACACGTATCATGCCTTTATTCTCGGAATTTTTAAATTCATATTCTATATCGGAAAGTTTTTTAAAAATAGGGTCTATCTCTTTATAAAAAGCACGCCCTACTTCATTCAATACCAATTTTTTGTTGATCCGGTCGAACACAGGTCTGCCTAAAATATTTTCCAACTCTTTAATGGACATGGAAACGGCGGACTGGCTTAATTTCATCTCTTTAGCCACATTTGTTAGGTGTCCTGACACCACAACATTTAAAAATATTTGCATTTGTCTTAGGGTTAATTTCATTTTTTCTCTTTTTTTGTAATATTTTTATGGACAATTTGGAAATTATATCAAAATTATAGTACAATTCTCTCAAAATTATCAATAAATTTGAATAAAAAGGACTTTTATGGCATTTTCGGCACAAAATCGTAAGGGAACGATGGCAGGAATCTTCTTTGTTGCCATTTTCGCAGCAGCAGCAACTTTTGTTGCAGACTTGGAACATGTAAAAGCACTGGGACTTTCCCCTCTTGTTATAGGTATCGTCATGGGTATATTTTATGCCAATACCTTACATAACCATACACCTGTAGAATGGCAAAGTGGTATTACTTTTTCTGGGAAAAAGATCTTGCGTTTTGCTATTGTACTGTATGGTTTCAGGATCACCTTTCAGCAAATTGCTGAAGTAGGTATGGATGGGTTTCTGGTTTCGCTTATCATGCTTACCTCTACACTCATTTTAGGTTCATGGTTAGGTACCAAAATATTTGGTATGGATAGAGACACTTCCATACTCACAGCCTCAGGTGCAGCAGTATGTGGTGCAGCAGCAGTACTCGCAACAGAACCTGTACTGAAAGCCGAAGAGCATAAAACAGCTATCGCCGTTTCTATGGTTGTACTTTTTGGAACCATCTCTATGTTCCTCTACCCTGTACTCTATACAACGATCATTGAAAATGCTACAGGCTTTTTACATATGACGGCAAGAGAGTTTGGTATTTATGTAGGGGGGACCATTCATGAAGTGGCACAAGTCGTTGCTGTTCCTGCTTCTGTACCAGGCGCACCGACAGAAATGGCAAACGCTGCGGTCATCGTAAAAATGACCCGTGTGATCATGATCGCACCTATGCTCATCGTACTTGGTTTTTATTTGGCTTACAGTGCAAAAATATCAGGAGGAGAAGCTTCAGGAAAAACAAAACTTGTCATTCCCTGGTTTGCTGTCTATTTCATTTTTGTAGCAGGGTTCAACTCTTTACACCTCTTACCGCAAAACCTTGTAGACCTTATTAATGAGGTTGATACCTTCTTATTGACAATGGCTATGACCGCACTGGGAATGGGGACTATCTTCTCCAAATTCAAAGGCTTGGGGCTTGCACCAATCTACACTGCTCTTGGTATGTTTACATGGCTTGTGATAGGTGGATTTATTGTCACCAAAGTAGTCGTAGAGATCTTGTAGGTCGGAATGTGCTGTGACGTAAGGAGGAAATGCCCTTGGGGTGCCCTCTTCCCGACATTTATTTGCATGATCTAGAAATTCATTTTATTAAACTGCTTGAATATTATCAAATGTGTAAAAATTTTATGTATGCGTATTGTTGTCGGGAAGAGGGCATCTCGACCTACGTTTATTTTCTTCTTCTGTAACTCAACGCTTCTAAAATATCACTTTTCTCTATCTGCACATGTTTGTTGAGATCAGCTATGGTTCTCCCTATCTTTTTCACAGAGGCGATACTTCTGTGTGAAAGCGCAAATTTTCCAATAGCACTCTCCAAAATTTTAGCCGCAGAAGCATCCAGTATACAATAACGTTCTACTTCCTCTTCTGTTAGTTTTCCGTTAAGCCTTTGCTGCGCCCTCTGCTTTTGCATCTTAAAGGCTTCAATCACAGCCTCATGCATCTGAGACGAAGTAACATCCCCTTTGTCCTCGCTGCTCACCTCCTGCATCACGACAAAAATATCTATACGGTCCAAGAAGGGGTCAGAAAGTTTGTTTTGGTAACGTTTTATCTCTACTTCAGAACAACGGCATGATTTCACTTTAGACAAAAGATTTCCGCAGGGGCAAGGGTTTTGTGCGGCGACAAACATAATGTCTGCCTCATATTCTATCTTGGCATTGACCCTTGCGATATGTACTTTCTTGTCTTGCAAAGGCTCTCTCAGTGCCTCAAGCACTGCTTTAGAGAAATGGGGCAACTCATCAAAGAAGAGTATGCCCTTATGTGCCAATGCCACCTCCCCAATTTTAGCCATGGACGAACCCCCACCAAACACAGAAGCAGGGGTTGCCGTATGATGGGGTGACCTGATGGGGCGCAAAGCTGAAAAGTTCGGGGTGACCCCATCTAAAAACTGATGTTTTGCAATGGAGAGTATTTCTTCTTCAAAAACGGGAGGGAGTATATCTTTGATACGTTTGGCTATCATACTTTTTCCACATCCGGGGTTTCCCTCCATCAGAAAATTATGCATACCCGCAGCAGCGATCAAAGAAGCCCTTTTGGCAACAGACTGCCCTTTGACATCTAAAAAATCACTTTCATATTTTTTTTCAAAATAGTAGGGAATAGTATCGATGCTAAACGTTTCAGAGTCATAGGTAAACGCTTCAACATTGGCTTTAAAGTTTTTACTTTTCACGATCTTAATCGCTTCACTCAAAGTCTCTACTGCTATAAAGTCCACCCCTGTGATATGGGAAAGATACGCAATAGACTCTTTAGGCACTATAGCTCTTTTTATTAGCCCCTGTTCCTTCAGGGAAAGCACCAGAGGGAAAAGCATGGAAGAGGTCTTGATCTTTCCGTCAAGTCCCAATTCACCAAATACAAAAAGTCCCTCTTCCTCAATCACTGTTTTATGCAGGGCGATCAACAGTGCCAAAGAGAGGTCAAAATGGGTGCCTGACTTTTTTAGGTCTGAGGGGCTCAGATTTACCGTTATTTTTAAAGGAGGGAAGACAAATCCATTGGTGAGCAGTGCAGACTTTGTGCGTTCTTTTGACTCTTGTATATCATTACTCGCCAAACCAACTACGGCAAAGCCCGGCAAGCCTTTGGTAAAGGTTGCCTCTACTTCGATCACTTTGGCATTTACGCCGTCCAGTGTCGCGCAGGTAAGCCTGTTGACAATGGCTTCTTTTTTTTCTTTTACTTTAATGGGGGAGTGTTTGGGTGGAGTACCACTATCTACTATTGCATTCATAGTGTTAGTGTGGCATAAATTGAGAGGGAAGGTCAAAAATATGTCAAATTGACATATTTTTATCTACTTGAATTTTTTTGCCCACTCTTTTTCAAACTTTTTTCTTTTTAGAAAAGAGAGTTTTTCTATGAACACCTTGCCGTCCAGATGGTCTATCTCATGCTGCACTGCAATGGCAAGAAAGTCATCGTCTTCAATGACTTGTTTATTGCCATTTCTGTCAAAGTATTCTACCTGTACTTTTTTTGCCCGTTCTATATCTTCATATACCCCCGGTATGGAAAGACATCCCTCTTGGTATTTTCTGTGTCCTTCTTTGGACACGATCACAGGATTGATCATCTCTAAGGTATTTTCTTTGGGCTGATCATTCCCCATCTCATCATCTATATAATGCTCACCGTGCGGGTCATCCAAAGGAATATTGATGATCAAAGCGCGTAGTGCTACACCTATTTGGATCGCTGCAATGCCAAGTCCGTTTTGTGCGCGCATTGTATCATACATGTCATCCAGAAGATCATGTAAAGCGCCATCAAAAGACTCTACTTCTTTAGAGATACGCTTTAATGTTTTATTTGGATATACAAGAATTTCTCTCACCATGGTATTGCCTAATTAAAACTTTTGGTCAGCACTTTGTCGATAAGTCCATACTCAAGTGCTTCTTGTGAAGACATAAAGTTATCACGCTCTGTATCTTTTTCGAGCTGCTTCGCTTTTTTACCACAGTTTTTTGCCATGATCTCATTCAATGAATCTTTAAGTCTTTGGATCTCTTCAGCCTGTATTTGAATATCTGTAGACTGTCCCTGTGCACCACCGGAAGGCTGATGGATCATAATACGTGCATGGGGTAAGGCATAACGCTTGCCCGGTGTCCCCGAAGAGAGTAAAAATGCTCCCATAGATGCCGCCTGCCCCATACATATGGTCACAATATCCGGTTTAATGTAGTTCATTGTGTCATACATAGAGAGCCCCGAAGTGATCACACCCCCTGGAGAATTAATGTAAAAATAGATGTCTTTATCTGGGTCTTGTGCCTCAAGGAAAAGAAACTGTGCCACAATCGTTGAAGCTACCTGGTCATTAACCTCGCCGCTTAACATAATAATTCTGTCTTTTAAAAGACGGGAATAGATATCGTAAGATCTCTCGCCTCTTCCTGTTTGCTCTACAACGTATGGGATATAGCTCATAATGTACCTTTAGGTTAGTATATAGTTAAATAGATGTTTATATCAACTTGAATATACACTAGAATAGTTAATAAGCAAAAAAGAGATACAACTCTTTTTCGCCCATGAAGTGTTACTTGTCCAAACCTAGCATTTTACCAAAGAGTTTGTCTTCTATCATGCCCATTTTCACAGCAGGGAGAAGGTTGTTGTCCTGGTAGTACTTAATGACTTCCTGTGGATTTTGCCCTGACATCATTGCTTCATAATAGATTGCCTGTGATACTTCCTGGTCATCTACAGTCACTTCTTCTTTTTTAGCCAAAGCATCTACAATAAAGGTTGCTCTTACAGAAGCTTCTGCATCCGCTCTTACCTCTTCACGAAGTGCTTCCACTTTTTCAGGATTGTCTTTAAAGCTGTTTAGCTCTTCTTCATCCATACCGCGTGCTTTTTCATTCACTTTTGCATCAATTTCCTGGTCTACGATATTGTTCGGCAATGCAAAGTCAAACTTTTTCACCAATGCTTCAACCAATTTTGGTTTTAAGTCTTCATTATAGATTTTAGACATTGCAGCAGAAACGATTTGTTCTTTCACTTTCTCTTTTAATGTATCAAGTGTTGCATTCTCGTCACCTTTAAGCAGTTTCTTTGCCAATTCATCATTCAGCTCAGCCGGTACCTGTTCTTGGATTTCATGAAGTTTTACTTTAAACTCTGCTTCTTTTCCTGCAAGGTCAGCAGACTGATACTCTTCAGGGAAAGTAACTGTTACGGTTTTTTCTTCCTCATATTTCATACCAATGATCTGCTCTTCAAATCCTGGAATGAACTGATTGGAACCGATCTTAAGACTGAATTTTTCTGCTTTTCCTCCGTCAAATGCTACACCGTCCACAAATCCTTCAAAATCAATCACGGTCATATCACCGTCTCTTACCATACGTTTTCTTTTGATCTTTTCATAAGGAGACTGCTGTGATGCAATTTCTGCAAGTTTTTCATCGATCTCTTTTGCTGATGCTGTTGGTTTTTTGAAAGTTGGTAGTACATCCATGTGCCCCTCTGCTTCAAATACCGGTCTTGTAGAAACTTCTACTTCTACTTCTATGCCATCTTCTTTTTTGTCATACTTTTTAAACGTAGGTTGACCAAGTACCTCTGCACCATCTATACCTGCTTCTTTGATACCTTCAGCAATAAGTGCCTGAAGTGCTTCTGCCTCAGCATCTTGTGCAAGTTTCTCACCATGAAGTTTTTTGACAACATGTGCAGGTACTTTCCCTTTTCTAAAACCATCTACCTTTAATTCTTTACCTGCCTGAACAGCCAATTTGTCGATCTTTGCTTCAATCTCACTGTTATCAAGTGTACCACTTATAAGTACATTTGCTTCGTCTACTTTGTTTACTGTAACTTTCACTACAATCCTTTAACTTTAAATATATAATTGCGTGATTTTATCTAAATAATGTTGAAATACTACTAAGGGGGGAAATTTGCCTCTTTTGGAAGCGGAAGATACAATGCAACAAAATGTTGCATTGCGGAGGTAAATACTACTGTTTAACGAGTTCGAAACCCATTTCTTTGAAAGTTTCAACCACTTCAGCATCGATCTTTCTCATATAATCGATTCTTTTTTGATCTTTAAACTCTAGAGCATTGATCCAGTTGTCTACACTTGCATACCCAACATGAAGTTCATTGGTCCCTTTTGGAATATAGAAGTAGACTGAACATGGTGCAAACATACCTGCTTCTGGCACACCTCTGTTAAAGATAGAGTTTGAAAATTCAAAGTGACATAAAAGAGAAACCCAGTAGGCATCATATTTGTCAAATTCTTTATCCATATCATCATATTCAAATTTAAAATCTATGAATCCGGCAATGATAAAGTTATGTTTTGAAAAACGTCCGTCATGGTCTGCTACAAAATCTTCTACAAACTCTTCAAGATCATCAGGTTTATCAAACTTTTTGACCATTTTGGTCAAACCATGCTCTGGAAGTGCTTTTGTATGCTCAAATCTTTTTGTTTTTGTTGGTTTCATCTCTTTTGTAACAAAAGTATCCCAACCTGCGATCATATCTGTAAATTCTTTTCTTGTGTCTGCATTCTTCTCACCAATAATGTCAAGCATTGTATTGGGAGCAAGATGTCCGAACCATGTATTGTCATCTGTTTTGTTATCTAATGTTTTATAGACCAGAAAGTTAAAAGGCGCATAGGCACCAAAGTCAGGATTGGCAAGAAGTAAAGTTCTTAGTTTTTCTTTGTTCACTAAACCAAAGAAAGAGATCATCTCTACGCCTTTTTCTTTGAACTTTTCATAATAAAAATTTTCAATATGTGTATTTGCTGCTACTGTAGAGAAGCCCACAGTATCAATCTTTTTAATCAATGCATTGATCTCTACCTCTTTATTGCCTTCTATACCTTGAAGCTCTCCTGTTAATTGTGCTCCTGCTTGAGCCAATCCTACGAGCATTGTTAATGCCAATATAATTTTACTTACTTTCATGTCTATCCTTTATGTAATTTAAACGTACAGATATGATAATAAAAATTGTATTAAATTGTGTTTAAGTATCAAATAAACTTCTAATTAAGATAAGTAATACCCTATTTTAGGTTAAAATTAGGCTATAATCCACACTATGAATAAAGAAACCCATGTAGCTGTACAGCGTTGGTATGCATCTTACGGCAGACAAGATCTTCCCTGGCGCACAACAGATGACCCTTACCATATATACCTCTCTGAAGTGATGCTGCAGCAGACACAGGTGAAAACGGTTTTAGAACGATTCTATTTCCCTTTTTTGAGAAAATTTCCTAGCTTAAGGGCTTTGGGTGAAGCACCGTTGGATGATGTATTGAAGATGTGGGAGGGCCTTGGATATTACAATAGGGCAAAGAACTTACATAAAACAGCGCAGATCCTTGCTGAAGAAGGGCAGGCACAAAGCATTGCCCCTACGTTACCCTCAGATATTGATAAGTTGATAGTGCTTCCAGGCATTGGAAAAAATACGGCCCATGCTGTCGCTGCCTTTGCCTACAAAAAAGCTGTGCCTGTCATGGAAGCCAATGTCAAGCGTATACTTTGTCGTTTACATAAGTTGACAACACCTGTTGATACGCAGCTTTGGGAGCTTGCTTACGCAATGGTAGACAAGGAAAATCCCTTTGACTACAACCAAGCCATGATGGACATCGGAGCTACCCTCTGCAAGGTAAAAGATCCGGACTGTCTGGTTTGTCCCTTGTCACCTATTTGTCAAGGAAAAGAGGATGCAGCATGCTACCCCACAAAGAAAAAAAGAGTGGTGCCGACACGAGAAGAGCACATTATGATCTCTGTCTATAATGACAAATTCTCCCTTAGCCAACGAGACGGAAAATTTTTACATGGCCTCTGGGGATTTGATTCTATTGAGGTACCACTTTGTGCCTCTGAATACTTAGGAGAGGTCACCCATGCCTACACCCATTTTAAACTCACTTGTAAAGTCTATGTCTACCATGAACTTGACAAAACACAAGAACGATACTTTAGTATAGAAGAGATACGTAAACTCGCCATCTCTAAAGTAGATGAAAAAATAATTAAATTGTATTTAGATACAATACACACATATTAACATTTGGAAAAAATGATGACAAAAAATGAAGAATTTGAACAAGCCATTACAAAAGTATTAGAACTTATTGGTGAAGACCCAAGCAGAGAAGGTTTGCTTAAAACCCCTTCCCGTGTGGCAAAAGCATTTGGTTTTTTAACCGAAGGCTATGCACAGGACCCAAAAGAGATCCTCTCTCAAGCACTTTTCACTACCTCTAACGATGAGATGGTCTTGGTCCGTGACATTGAATTTTATTCTATGTGTGAGCACCATATGCTGCCTATTATAGGGCGTGCACATGTTGCATACATTCCTGACGGGAAAGTGGTAGGACTCTCTAAGATCCCACGTATTGTCAATGTATTTGCCAGACGTTTACAAATTCAAGAACAGATGACCGAACAAATAGCAGATGCCATTTCTGAAAGCATTGCACCTAAAGGCGTGGCAGTCGTTTTGCATGCCCGCCATATGTGTATGGAGATGAGAGGAGTAGAAAAAGTAAACTCTACGACTGTCTCTTCAGCACTACGCGGTCTCTTTAAGAGTGATGAACGTACAAGGTCTGAATTTTACAACCTTATTAACACTCCTGCACCTTCTCATTTTTAGGTGCGAATCCCAAACTATTTCCCTTTACGTGTATAGGTAACGATGTTCGTATAGATACGCCGTAAATCCGGTCTGGCAAAATGCATATAACGGTGTCTGGTCATCAGTACAGGCATACCAACTTTAGCCCACTTGTACAATACCTGTATATCTTGATGTCTCACATGGATACACCCGTGTGAAGTACTGTTGATATTTCCTTTGTGCAAAGCGTGTCCCCATTTGGTAAAAAAGAGACTAAAATCCATATTATTCGTACCATCTTCTTCCGGGTACTGTTTAGAGGTGTAAAAACGTACTTTACGTAACACTTTCCATTTTCCAGAAGGCGTATACCCTTTTTCTTCCCCCGAGGAGATCCCCCCGCTCAGCCAAACGGTACCATCTTTGTCTACAGCATAAAACCTGCCGTCACTCTCTTCTTCTCTCACAGAAACAAGTATAAAATCTTTCCCTGTAAGATCCAGCTCTGCTATATTGCCTTTTTTATCGATATAGGTGAATTCAGTTTTTGAATGGGGGATGAGTTCTCTTGGTTCGGCGGAGAGAAATGTGAAACAACATAAAACAGTGAAACATATATTTCTCATTTCATAATCCCTTCATATATTTGCAGTCATTTTTTAGCACTTTTTCATCTTTGACTTAAAATAAGTTTTACTAATATATATCATGCCATTAATTAGCTTTTATGTTAATTTAAGAATATCTGCGTAATATGCCTAAAACTAATTAGGACAAAATATGTCTTAATTAAAAATGAGACTCGTTTTCAGAAGGAATTATATGACTGTTTATTTAGATAACAATGCAACAACCATCGTTGACCCACATGTCTTCGAAGCTATGGAACCTTATTTTGTACAAAAGTACGGCAATCCAAATTCATTGCATGCCTTTGCTTCAGAGACACACCCTGGTATTAAATCTGCCATGGAACAGATCTATGCCGGTATCAATGCAAAAAGAGAAGACTCCGTGGTCATTACCTCTTGTGCTACAGAGAGCAATAACTGGGTACTCAAGTCCATCTATTTTGAATACATACTAACAGGTAAAAAAAACCATATCATGATCTCTGAAGTGGAACACCCTTCCGTCATTGCCACTGCAAAGTGGATAGAGAGTATGGGATGCAAGGTAACCTATCTGCCTATTAACAATGAAGGTATTGTGGAAGCCAAGTCCGTAAAAGAGTACATTACCGATAAGACTGCCTTGGTTTCAGTCATGTGGGCAAACAATGAAACAGGTGCGATCTTTCCTGTGGAAGAGATCGCTGCTATTTGTAAAGAAAATGACGTACTTTTTCATACAGATTCCGTACAAGCCATAGGGAAATTCCCTGTAGATGTACAATCATTTCCTGTAGATTATCTTACTTTTTCCGCACACAAGTTTCACGGACCTAAAGGTGTGGGAGCCTTGTATGTAAAAAAAGGCAAAGAACTTATGCCTCTGCTTCACGGTGGTGCACAAATGGGCGGTTACCGTTCAGGAACACTTAACGTACCGGGCATCGTCGGTATGGGTAAAGCCATAGAATCTGCTGTAGAAGCCTTAGACTTTGAAATGACAAACATTAGAGCCATGAGAGATGCTTTTGAAGATGAACTTCTCAAGATAAAAGATACTTTTGTGGTCACACCAAGAGAAAAGAGAACACCCAACACCATTCTTATCTCTTTTAGAGGGATAGAGGGAGAGTCCATGTTATGGGACTTGAACCGTGCAGGTATTGGTGCAAGTACAGGGTCTGCCTGTGCTTCGGAAGATCTGGAAGCGAACTCCGTCATGGAAGCCATCGGAGCAGCTGAAGACTTGGCACATACAGCCATCCGTTTTTCGCTAAGCCGTTACACCACACAAGAAGAGATCGACTATACCTTGAAAACGGTACATGATGCAGTAAAAAGACTCAGAGGGATCTCCAGCTCTTATGCCTATGCACCAGAAGGTCATGAAAGTGGTTTAGCCGCACATCATTAAGAGAATGGTCGATTGTATCGACCCTATATAGATATAATAAAACCCGTAGGTTCGATGAAATCGAACAATTAGATATACAAAGGAAATAACATGGGAATAGATAGTTTAATAGGCGGTACCATCTGGGATGAGTACAGCGACAAGGTAACCAACCTTATGAATAACCCGCAAAATATGGGTGAGATCACAGAAGAAGAAGCCAATGAAATGGGTGCAAAACTCATTGTGGCTGATTTTGGTGCAGAGTCTTGTGGCGATGCCGTAAGACTTTACTGGGCAGTAAACCCCGAAACAGACAAGATTGTCTCTTCTAAATTTAAATCTTTTGGTTGTGGTACTGCCATCGCTTCTTCAGATACTATGGCAGAATTGTGTAAAGACAAAACAGTAGATGAAGCCGTTAAGATCACCAACATTGACGTCGAATTGGCAATGCGTGACAACCCGGACACTCCTGCTGTACCACCACAAAAAATGCACTGTTCTGTTATGGCCTATGATGTCATCAAAAAAGCTGCTGCACAGTACAAAGGTGTAGACATGGAAAGCTTTGAAGAAGAAGTGATCGTATGTGAATGTGCAAGGGTTACGCTTTCTACATTGCAAGAGGTCATTAGACTCAATGACCTTACGACCATAGAACAGATCACTGACTATACAAAAGCAGGTGCCTTCTGTAAATCATGTATTCGTCCTGGCGGACATGAAGAGAAAGAGATCTATCTTGAAGACCTTTTGTCTGACTATGAAAAAGAGAAACTTGCCGGAAAAGCATCACTTGGAAACAGTGATGCCCCTAGTGGAGATTTCGATACTATGACCATTGTACAGCGTATTAAAGCCGTTGACAAAGTGATTGACGACAATATTCGTGCCATGCTTGTTGCGGATGGTGGAGATATGGAAATTTTAGATATCAAGGAGAATGGTGAAAATGTCGATATTTATGTACGTTACCTTGGTGCCTGTTCAGGCTGTGCATCCTCAGGTACTGACACACTCTATGCCATAGAAAATACCTTGCGAGATAAACTTAGCCAAAGTATTCGTGTCTTACCTCTTTAACGTACATTTTTTTGCTGGGCATGAAATGCACCACCCTACAAAAAAAATATAAATTTATGCTACTGTAGGGTGGTGCTTTTATCGAAGTATATCCCTTTAGAGGTAAGCCCACCAATAGATAAGCCTTTTATGCTTTAGAAGGTGGGCACAAGTGTACCACCCTATGTGACAACTATTTTGTCAACCATCAACTGTAAAGTTACTTTTCCTCTAAAGTGGTTTTCATTTACCGTGTAAATGACATCTACGTTTGAACCTATCTCATAAACTTCACGTGTTTTAAACTGTACCCCTGCCATCACAATACCCTCTTGGACAAAAGAAAAACGTAAATGTTCCCCCTCTTTTCCCATGGTATCTGCCTGAAGTATCTCTACATGTTTAGAGATGAACTTAGGGGTAGGGTTTCCCTGTCCGTAAGGCTCATACTTTTTAATCAATGTGGTGAGATCAAAAGAGATAGATGAAAAAGGCAACTCTCCCACAATATCCGGGTCACTATCTTCTTTTTTAAAATCAGCTAACGCGTAATTTGTTTGAAGTTGTGATTTAAAGGCTTCTAAGCTCTTTTCATGCAATGACAGACCAATGGCTGCCTGATGCCCTCCAAACTTCTCTAAATGCTCTCTACAGCTGTCAGTAATGGCAAAAAGGTCACACACACCAAAACTTCTACCAGATCCTTTGAGTATACCTTCCCCGTTGTTAGATAAAACAATACATGGTTTTTCATGTTGTCTCGACACACGGGCAGCCACTATACCGACCACACCCTCATGCCACTCTTTTCCCTCTACTACTATGACTTCATCTTCTACATTTACCTGTGCCAATGCTTTTTCTGTAAGGTCTTGTTCTGTGGCTTTACGCAAGGTATTAAAATCGACCAGTCTTTCTAAACGTACTCTGGCATCATAAATGTTTGTTGAAGTCAAAAAATCAACAGCATACGAAGCATCTTCCATGCGTCCTGCACTGTTAAGCAAAGGGGCTAGAAAAAAACCAATATCTTCTGCAGTTAATGTCTCTTTTTGAGCATGTTCTTTAAACGCTTTTATGGCTGGTTTTGTACTTTTATTGAGTGCCCGCAAGCCTGCTTCAACCATGGCTCTGTTTATATGCTGTAAAGGCATCATATCTGCAATAATAGCAATGGAGACCAATTCCATATAGGAGATCATATTTATTTTTATATTCAAAGCATTTTTCAATGATGCAATAAGATACCAGGCGATCTGTGCCCCGCATACATCCGCATAGGGAAAGGTACAACTCTCCTGTTTTTGGTCTATGATAGCATAACATTCAGGGACTTCCGGTGCCAGCAAATGATGGTCCGTAATAATAAGCTCTATGCCCTCTTCTTTACAGAGTTTTGCAGCATACACAGCAGAAATACCGTTATCTACGGTAATGGCCAGATCTGTACCCAAAATTTGAGGGACTATATTGGCAGACAAACCATACCCATCTTTAAAACGATTGGGAATGATCCACTCAATATCATACTCGATCTCTGCAAAAAAAAGTCTCATTAAAGTAGTGGATGTCACTCCGTCTACATCATAATCCCCGACAATGGTAATTTTTTCTTTGTTTTGTATAGCTGAGACGATGCGTGCTGTGGCTTTGTCCATATCTTTAAAAGTAGAAGGGTTTGGGAGGTCTTTTAAAGAGAGAAAACCCTCTTTAAAACGTGTTTGTAAAAGTCTGTCTAACGCTTGAAGTGTCAGTTTTTTAGTCATCTTTGTTTTTATGTTCTAGTGAAGCATTCACAAAAGACAAAATAGTAGGATTCACATTTTGAAGTCTGGAAGTAAATTCCGGATGGAACTGTACCCCTAAGAACCATGGATGGTCCACTACTTCAACTGCTTCTATAAGCCCGTGAGATTCACCTGTAATGTCCATACCTTTGGCTTCTAAAGCTTCTCTGTATTTAGGGTTTGCTTCATAACGGTGTCTGTGTCTTTCAAAAATGATCGGTGCATCATAGGCATTACGAAGATTTGACCCCTCTTTTGTTTCACATTCATATTCACCCAGGCGCATGGTACCTCCCATAGGCGATGTTTTGGTTCTTATCTGTTTTGAACCCGATACATCTATGAATTCATCTATAAGATAGATTATCGGATTGCCTGTCTCTTCATCAAATTCAATAGAGTTTGCATCTTTAAGACCTAAAACATTTCTGGAAAATTCTACCATAGAAAGCTGCATGCCCAGACAGATACCCAGGAAAGGTATTTTTTCTTCTCTTGCATATTGAATGGCTTTGATCTTTCCTTCAATACCACGCAGACCAAAACCGCCTGCAACCAAAATACCATCACAGTCGTTCAAGTATTTTTGTGCGCCGTCATCATATACTTTTTCAGAATCAACCCACTTAATATTGACTTTGGTGTCTAAATGTGCACCCGCATGTATGAGTGCTTCTGTAAGCGATTTATAGGACTCTTTTAAATCCAAATATTTCCCGACAAATGCGATTTTCATTTCATGGCTTGGCATTATTATTCTGTGTACCAAGGTAGACCACTCATCCATTTTTGGTTTACAATCTGAAAGTTCCAATTGTTTACAAATTGGTTTTAACATATCTTGCTCTAAAAAGTTCAAAGGTACCTGATAAATGGTTGGTGCATCAGCTGCTACAATAACAGACTCTTCTTCTACATCACAAGAGTAGGCGATTTTACGTTTAATATCAGAGGAAACCGGTACCTCTGCACGCAGTACTAACATATGCGGTGCAATACCTATACGTCTTAACTCCTGTACTGAATGTTGTGTTGGTTTGGTTTTTAATTCCCCGGCAGCTTTGATGTAGGGTAAAAGTGTTACATGTATGTTCATCACATATTGTTTACCAAACTCATGTTTCATTTGTCTAATGGTTTCTAAAAAAGGTAAACCTTCAATGTCTCCTGTTGTACCACCCAATTCCACTATGAGTATATCTCTTCCCTCACCTGCTTTTATAATACGTTCTTTAATTTCGTTTACAATATGAGGTACAACTTGAATTGTTTTTCCAAGGTACTTCCCTTTACGTTCATTCTCTATGACTGTTTTATAAATGAGCCCAGTAGTAAAGTTATTGTTTTTGGTTAAAGAGGTATCTAAAAATCTTTCATAATGACCTAAATCAAGGTCTGTTTCTGCACCATCTTTGGTTACAAAAACTTCACCATGTTCCAAAGGCGACATAGTTCCCGGATCTACATTGATATAAGGGTCTAATTTTAAAACACCTACACGTTGTCCTGTATGTTTTAGTAATGTTCCTACACTTGCAGCAGTAATACCTTTTCCTAAAGAAGAAAGCACCCCGCCTGTAACAAAAATATATTTTGTTGAATTTTCACTCATTCTACGTTTTTCCTTTGTTTAGTATGTCAATTACTAGGCAACAATTGGCATGATGATAGTCATAAAATTATCGTCTCTTACAATAAAAGGTAAGGAAGGTTCATTTAGTTCTATAATGAATTCATTTTTATTAATTTGTGAAATAAAATCTAAAAGAAATTTACTGTTAAAAGAAATTTCAAATTTATCGTTTAATCCTGTATCTATTTCCAATTCTGTTTTTGCTTCAACATTATCTGCAGACAAAGAGTTAAATATAATGCTATTAGACAAAAGTGTCATTTTTATCTCTTGTGAAATAGTGGTGATCATTTTAATAGCATCGATCATCTCTTTTTTAGGAAGTGATATTTTTTGTTTAATAGTAGCAGGAATGATACGTTGATAATCTGGGAATTTTCCATTTATCAATCGTGTATAGAAAAAATAGTTTTCATTAGAAATAATGAGATTGGTTTCATCATAATAAATATCTATTTGGTCTAAAAATAGTTTCTGTATCTCTAAAATTGCTTTTTTAGGGACTATAAGTGATAATTCTTTTTCATTGTTTCCAACTATAGTTGCTATAGCTAGTCTTCTGGTATCTGTTCCTACTAAGTCTGTAGAATCACTTTTTATATTGATCAATGCACCGTTGAGTTCAAACTTTGGATTGTTTGTA
>DQVY01000250.1 GCA_015661535.1 Sulfurovum sp.
AGAACCCAAAAATATACATTTTGAAACTTTTGAAACCATTAAAATGCTTCAAGCCAATGCCTCAGCCATTGGAGAAAATGCCAATGCCATAGATGCGGGCTATATGCCCCAGGTGAACCTTTCAGATACCTATCAAAAATCACATTATGACGATACCATCTCTTTACCCGGATTGAGTGGGGACTCTTTTTTTGTTGACAATCAAAACCGTTTGATGGTTTCAGTCAATATGCGACTCTTCGATAAAGGGAAGATGTCCAAAGAGAGTGAGGCAGTGAAGTACCAAAAACTTTCACTTCTCTCTGAAATTGCCCATGCCAAAAAAGAGCAAAAAATGAATTTTAAATTGGCTAGCAGAAGTTTAAAAACGAACAGAACCAAACTGAGAAGTTCAAAAAGTGCATTTAAAGCAGCGAAGATCACCTATGATGTCATACGTCAAAAATATGAAGCGGGCCTGGTTGACAACATTGCTTTTCTAGATGCATTGACACAAAAAACACTTGCCTATGCACGACACCAAGAGACGATCTATGATTATGAGATAAGTAAATCCATTTATTACTATTATGCAGGAAAAAGCCCTAAGAAGTTTATTCGATGAGAACTATTCAACACATTAAAAATACCGTACAGTGGAGCAGAACATGAGCAATCAAACAAAAATAATTTTCACTTTATTCTTCCTAAGTTTACATCTGCAGGCAGAAGAAGTCTATGCAACATTTACAGTACAGGCAGAAAAAAGTGCCAATTTAGCATTTAGCGGCAGTGGTATTGTAAATGATGTTTTGGTTGATGTTGCAAGTATCGTGAAAGAAGACGACATACTTGCCAAACTTGAAAATACCGACCTGAAGGCTGCGCTTGACATAGCAAAAACCTCTTTGAAATATGCGAAAAGAGATTATGAGAGACAAGTGAAAGTCAAAAAACTTGTCGATGCCTCTAAGTTTGATGCTTATGCATTCAAATATGAAAGTGCAAAAGCACAAATGGCATACCAAGAGGCACTTTTAGATAAAAGTATTCTCAAAGCACCGTTTGACGGTGTCATTTATGAAAAAAGTGTTGAAGTTGGCGATGTTGTCTCCGGTGCAATGATACGAACCATTTTCAAGATACAGAGTCTAGATAAAAGAAAACTGATCTTAGCTTTCGATCAAAAATACTGGAAGCTCATCAAAGAGGGACAAACCTTTAAGTACAGCGTAGATGGAGACCCTAAAACCTATACAGGAAAGATCTCCAAAGTGTATCCTTTTGCCAACAGCAGCAATAGAAAGATCATTGCTGAAGTGAAAGCAAGCTATTTTACACCTGGGCTATTTGGTGAGGGGTATATTGTTATACCTGAGACAAAGTAGACGCATATGTATAAGTTAGCCATTAACAGACCCATCACCACCTTGATGTACATCATCACCTTGGTTATATTTGGACTGATGAGTTTCAAGTCTATGCCCTCTGCACTCTTCCCCAATATTGATTTTCCTATGGTTACGGTTAAGACAGTGTATCCCGGAGCTGAGGCAAGTACTATTGAATCACAGGTGACAGATAAGATCGAAGAAGCTATTTCCCGAATTGGAGGGATAGACTCTATTACTTCAAGCAGTTCTGAGGGTATTTCTGTCGTAATGATAAAATTCTTTTTAGAACGGGACATCAATGAAGCCACCAATGACGTAAGAGACAAAGTAGCTGCCGTACTCTTGCCAAAAGATGCCAAAATGCCATTGGTGAGTAAACTTGATATCGGTGGTGCATCGGTGATTAATGTGTTTCTCACAGCTAAAAATGACAGCGTTAAAAACCTCATGCTCTTTGCCGATGAAAAAGTCAAACCTGCAGTACAAAAAATTAACGGTGTGGGTGCAGTGAACATTGTAGGGTACAAAGACAGAGAGATAAAGATTTACCCAGATCCAAAACTGCTGAACAAATTTGGTATCACCATTACAGAACTCAACCATATCGTTGCAAGTGAAAATGTAAAGATCGGCGGAGGTAAACTGATCTCCAGTACAAAAGAGTTTACACTCAAAACCAAAGCGGATGCACTTAGTGTAGAAGAGCTAAAAAACATTAAGATCAAAGACAATATTAAACTGCAAGACATTGCCAGAGTGGAAGACAGTATGAGTGATGCAAAAAGTTATGCCTCGTACAATGGTGTAGAGGGCGTGATGCTTGAAGTCCAAAAGATCTCAGGTACCAATACCATTGACATTGTACAAAAAGTAAAAGATGCCCTGCCAAGCATAGAAAAACTGGCAGGAGATAAATATGGTGTGCAGCTTCTCAATGACACCTCCCCCTTTATCATCGCTTCTTTGGAACATGTACAGTTTGACCTTATTTACGGTGCCCTACTCGCGATGATCATCGTCTTTGTCTTTTTACGAAACCTGACCATTACCTTTGTCTCCGCCCTCTCTATTCCTGCGTCTATCTACGGTACATTTGCTCTCATGGACTATATGGGCTTTGATCTCAATAAGATGACCTTGATAGGACTGACCCTTGCCATTGGTATAATCATTGATGATGCCATCGTTGTCATAGAGAACATCTATAAAAAAATGGAAGCAGGTATGGAGAAGTTTGAAGCTGCAGTAGAAGGAACCAAAGAGATGGCCTTTACCATTTTAGCCATTTCTGCCATGCTTTTGGCAGTCTTTGTCCCTGTCTCCTTCATGAGCGGTATTGTAGGAAAGTTTTTTGAATCTTTTGCCATGACAGTGGGCTTTGCAGTGATCATCTCTTACTCTGTAGCACTGAGTTTTATTCCCAGTTTGTCTGCCAGGGTATTGAAAAAAGATGAAAGCAAATTTTACAATATGACAGAACCTTTCTTTAAAGCTTTGGAAAAAGTTTATGAAAAGATATTGAAATTTGTATTACGCTTCAAGATCAGTACCTTGATCCTGGTCTTTGTTGTATTTTTTGCTTCACTAAGTCTCTTTCCTAAAATAGGTATGGATTTCATCCCTAAAGAAGACAAGGCGGAGTTTGAGATACATATCAAAGCTGATCCTTCGGTCTCACTCGCTGAAATGATCAAAAAATCAAAAGTGATCGAAGCTGTGGTC
>DQVY01000210.1 GCA_015661535.1 Sulfurovum sp.
AAGAATGGGTGGAGAGATCATTCAGGAACTTCTTGCAGACCTTGACCTTGTAGATATGTTTGCACAACTTAAAGAAGATATTCAGGCAACAAAATCTGAAGCAAAAAGAAAAACAATTGTAAAAAGACTAAAAGTAATTGAGTCATTTTTACATTCGGGCAACAGACCAGAGTGGATGATGTTGACACAATTACCGGTACTCCCGCCAGACCTTAGACCACTTGTAAGTCTTGATGGTGGTAAATTTGCCGTTTCTGATGTGAATGACTTGTACAGAAGAGTTATTAACCGTAACCAGCGTTTGAAAAGACTTGTGGAACTTGATGCACCGGAGATCATCGTTAGAAATGAAAAACGTATGCTTCAAGAAGCAGTAGATGCTTTATTTGACAATGGTAGACGCGGGAATGCTGTAAAAGGTGCAAACAAAAGACCATTGAAGTCACTCTCTGAAGTGATTAAAGGGAAACAAGGGCGCTTTAGACAAAACCTTCTTGGTAAACGTGTGGATTTCTCCGGACGTTCTGTTATTATTGTCGGACCAGATTTGCGTATGGACCAGTGTGGACTGCCTAAAAAAATGGCGATCGAACTTTTTAAGCCGCATTTGATGGCGAAGCTTGAAGAAAAAGGGTATGCAACCACGCTTAAACAAGCCAAAAAAATGATCGAGAAACAAGAGAATGAAGTATGGGAATGCTTGGAAGAAGTAGTTGATAACTATCCAATTTTACTGAACCGTGCACCAACACTGCATAAACTTTCGATCCAAGCCTTTCACCCAAGATTGATCGAGGGTAAAGCGATCCAACTGCACCCGCTTGTTTGTTCTGCATTCAACGCCGACTTCGATGGGGATCAAATGGCAGTACACGTACCTCTTTCCGATGAGGCTATTGCTGAAGCAAAAGTATTGATGCTTGCGTCTATGAACATTTTGCTTCCTGCATCAGGTAAAGCGATCGCTGTACCTTCTCAAGATATGATTTTGGGTCTTTACTACCTGACACTTGAAAAAAATGATGTAAAAGGTGAACATAAACTTTTTGCTAATGTAGAAGAAGTCGAAATTGCTTTTGAACAAAATGCGTTAGACCTTAATGCACGTATTCGAACAGTGATTGATGGTAAAATTGCAAAATCTACCGCAGGGAGATTGATATTAAAATCAATTATTCCTGATTATGTACCTGAAAAATTTTGGAACAAAATCTTGAAGAAAAAAGATATTGGTATTTTAGTTGACTATATTTATAAAATAGGTGGTGTTTCTAAAGCTGCTGGTTTCCTTGATGATCTTAAGGATATGGGTTTTAAATATGCGACAAAAGTAGGGGTTTCTATCTCTATTGATGATATTAAGATCCCTGAACTTAAAGTGGGACGTGTTATTGAAGCCAAAGAGAGTGTAAAAGAGATCCAAAGACAATTTGGTGCAGGTTTGCTTACCGATCAAGAGCGTTACAATAAAATTATTGATATCTGGACAGATGCGAATGCCAGTATTGCTGAAGGTCTTATGACACTTATTAAAGCAGACAAAGATGGTTTCAACTCCGTACACATGATGGCAGACTCCGGGGCAAGAGGTTCTGCAGCACAGATCAGGCAACTTTCCGGTATGAGGGGTCTGATGGCGAAATCTGACGGGTCTATTATTGAAACACCTATTACCTCAAACTTCCGTGAAGGTCTAAATGTACTTGAGTACTTTATTTCAACACACGGTGCGAGAAAAGGTCTTGCGGATACAGCACTTAAAACGGCGAATGCGGGTTACTTGACAAGAAAACTGATCGATGTTGCACAAAACGTGAAGATCTCTATGGTGGATTGTGGTACACATGAGGGTGTTGAAGTTTCTGACATTGTTGTGGGTAACGAGATGATCGAACCGTTGGCAGACCGTATTTATGGTAGGGTATTGGCAGAAGATGTGATCGATCCTATTACTTCTGAAGTTCTTGTATCTGAAGGTACAATGATTGATGAAGAGACAGCAACAAGAGTACAAGATGCCGGTGTGCGTTCTGTTGTTATGAGAGCACCATCGTCATGTAAGGCACCTAAAGGTATCTGTGCAAAATGTTATGGCCTCAATATGGCTGACAATAAAATGGTAAAACGTGGAGAAGCGGTAGGTGTTATTGCTGCGCAATCTATTGGAGAGCCTGGTACACAACTTACGCTTCGTACCTTCCACACCGGTGGTACGGCTACTGCGGGTAAAGATGAGAGACAGGTTATTGCAAACAAAGAAGGTTTTGTAAGATATTACAACTTGAATGTATATAAAAATACAGATGGTAATCTTATTGTTGCGAACAGAAGAAATGCCGGTATTCTTTTGGTTGAACCAAAAATAAAAGCAGTGACCTCAGGGAAAGTGTCTATTGTGGTAAGTCATGATGAAGTTGTGGTTTCTGTACAAGCAAAAGGCAGCGATGAAGTCAAATACAACCTTAGAAAATCGGATGTTGCCAAATCAAATGAACTTGCGGGTGTAGCAGGTAAGGTTGAGGGTAAACTTTTCTTACCGTTAAGTGATGGTGATATGGTAGAAGAGGGAGATTCAATTGTTGAAGTTATTACGGAAGGCTGGTCTGTACCAAGTCGTATTCCTTTTGCTTCTGAATTGAAAGTGGAAGATGGCGCACCTGTGACACAGGAAGTGAAAGCTGAATCCAAAGGTAAGGTGAAATTCTTCTTGCTTAAAGGAGATTACCTTGAAGCAAATGAAGCTGTTAAGGTTGGAGATAAAGTAGAAGAGAAAGGTCTGTTTGCCGTGATTGTTGATGAAAACAACAGAGAGGCAGCAAGACACTACATCACCAGAGGATCTGTGATCAAGATAGACAACAATGAGCAGGTACAAAGAGGAGATACTCTTTCTGCCCCAGAGATCTCTACACAGGTTGTTATCGCAGAGTGGGACCCGTACTCTGAACCAATTATTGCAGAGCAAAAAGGAACACTGAAGTTTGAAGATATCATTCCTGGTGTGACTGTTGTTGAACAATTTGATGAAGTGACAGGAGACAGACGTCTTGAACTGAACGAATATATCCCTGCGGCATATAAGCCGGCGATCATTCTTGCAACAGAGAGTGGTGAGTTGATACGTTATCAGCTTAATCCTAAAACAAGTTTGTTCGTACAGGATGGTGCAGAAGTAAGTATTGCCGATATTTTGGCAAAAACACCAAAAGCAGCACAAAAATCACAAGATATTACAGGGGGTCTTCCAAGAGTATCTGAACTCTTTGAAGCAAGACGTCCTAAAGATATCGCATTGATCGCACAAATTGACGGTGTGGTAAGTTTCGGTAAGCCTTTACGTGGTAAAGAGAGACTTATTGTTTCCGGTGACAATGGTCAGATCACGGAGCAGTTTGTAGATAAAAACAAAGTGGCACTGGTTCAAACTGGTGAATATGTACATGCCGGTGAAAAACTGACAGATGGTATTATCTCAAGTCATGACATCCTTGCTGCACTTGGTGAAAAAGCGTTGTATGAATATATTGTCTCTGAAGTACAAATGGTTTACCGTAGACAAGGGGTTAATATCTCAGATAAACACATTGAAATCGTGACATCACAAATGATGAGACAAGTCAAAGTGGTTGAATCTGGTGATTCTAGATTTATTGCAGGAGACATTGTCTCTCGTCGTAAATTCCAAGAGGAAAATGCCTCTGTGCTTAAGCTTGGCGGAGAGCCATCTATTGCTGAGCCTATGCTTGTTGGTATTACACGTTCAGCGGTTGGTGCAGATTCTATTATCTCTGCAGCATCATTCCAGGATACTACAAAAGTATTGACTTCTGCCTCTATTGCAGGTACTGTCGATATGCTTGAAGATCTTAAAGAAAATGTTGTTATTGGTCGTCTTATCCCAGTGGGTACAGGTATGATTGATAATGATGAAATTCAGCTTACTGAAGCTGAGTAAGCTTTTTCGCAGGGTCGATAAAATCGACTGTTAATTCAAAAACTCCAAATATCTAGTGGTCGATTTCATCGACCCTACGGTATATAAAATCTTCAATAAGAAAAACCAAAGAATATTTCGATATAATATGCCTCCAAAAATCTACGCGAATTAGGCTAGATAAAAGTAGTATATTACTATTTTTATGTGGTGTAAGAACCCAGATTCAAGAGACATTGATCTCAATTCAAACTAACAAAAAGAAAGGAAACGATTTGCCTACAATTAACCAATTGATTCGTAAAGAACGTAAAAAGCAAGTGAAAAAATCAAAATCACCTGCACTCGTAAAATGTCCTCAAAGAAGAGGCGTATGTACTAGAGTATATACAACAACTCCAAAGAAACCTAACTCGGCACTTAGAAAAGTTGCTAAAGTAAGATTGACTTCTGGATTTGAAGTAATTTCATACATAGGTGGAGAGGGTCACAACCTTCAAGAACACTCAATCGTACTAGTACGTGGAGGTAGAATTAAAGATTTACCTGGTGTAAAATATCACATTGTACGTGGTGCATTGGATGCTTCAGGTGTTCAAGGTAGAACAGTTGCAAGATCTAAATACGGTACTAAAAGACCTAAAAAATAATTCTTGTAAGAAATATTTATAGTAACAAAAAGTAATAGTTTAGTCTGGGAACAGACTTCGGACAGGTATTGTCAATAAATCTTTAGAGGATTTACCTTAGGGGACAAGACTTGAGTAAATTATAATAATTGAAGGAAACCTTAAATGAGAAGAAGAAAAGCTCCCGTTAGACCGGTATTGCCAGATCCAGTACATGGATCTAAAGTATTAACAAAATTCATCAATGCGATTATGCTTGGTGGTAAAAAAAGCACTGCGCAAAAAGTTATGTATTCTGCGTTAGAAAGAATTGAATCAAAATCTGGTGAAAAAGGGATTGAAGTTTTCAACAAAGCAATGGAAAACGTCAAACCTGTTATGGAAGTAAAATCTAGAAGAGTAGGTGGGGCAACCTATCAAGTGCCGATCGAAGTTAGACCTGTAAGACAACAGTCTTTAGGAATCAGATGGATCGTTGATGCTGCTAGAAAAAGAAATGAAAGAACTATGATGGAGCGTTTGTCAAATGAATTGATGGATGCTGCTACTGAAAAA
>DQVY01000291.1 GCA_015661535.1 Sulfurovum sp.
ATTCATAGAGGATTGAGTAGATCTTTGAAGTTGAAAATGGTAGATGATTATTTGGCTAGAGATAAGAAGAAATAATAATTCATACCCCCGTTTTTACCATTAAGTTCAAAATTATATTATTAAGAACGCAGGAACAAAAACCCACTTCTTTCTCCTCCAATTAAATTTTTATAATACTTTGCTATAATAAATTTTAACCCTCTGGACAAGGACAACTATGTATAAACGCGAAGAACATATCGAAGAAGAAAATTTAGACTGGGAGAAGTCTCAGACTGAAGAGATCGAGAAGAAAACAAAGAAAACAGCACATGTTATCTTTACTCCCAACCAAAAAAGCAAACAATCCATATGGCAAAGCATTGCAACATTTGATATGCAGGCAAAGTCGAAACATTTTGTAGAAAAAAACATACAACTCTCCTCTTTTATGGGGGTTTTACTGCTGCCGTATTTTGTAGGATTTATTATCTTATATCTGCTGTTTTATACCTATGGCGGTATGAGTCTTATGAGCTTTTTAAATCTAGATACAGACTTTCTGCTCTTACACTTGTGGAGTATAGGTGCCTATATATTTATCACTTTATGGGTATTTGGGGCTCTTACCCACATCCTCCAAAGCAGTAAAATGCTGCTTTCTCCCCAGCGGACTTATTAGCTCATCTCATAACACTTATATATTAGACATGCTATGATACTATCCACTCATTTGATTAGGGAATAAGCATGTATTTTGAATTTCTGTTAACTTTTGTCCTCTCATTACTCTTGGTCTATGTTGTCAAACATTATGCACCGAAGTTAGGACTTATTGACATTCCAAACGACCGAAGCAGCCATGTTTCTCATACCCCAAGCGGGGCAGGCATAGGGTTTTTTCTGGCAGTCTTTTTTCTCTTCCCACTTTTTCATTTTGACCTTATTACAGAGAACATGTGGACCTTTATGTCGATCCTACTGGTTTTCCTCATTGGTGTACTGGACGACCATCATGATGCCTCACCCAATACAAAATTCATCGTTCTCATCGTCGCAACACTCTTACTCTCTCTTGATGATGTCATCATTGATGATGTCGGTGTCTTTTTCGGTACACATATCTTTCTGGGATGGTTTGCCATTCCTTTTACTGTTTTTGCATTGGTCGGGTTTACCAATGCCCTGAACCTCATAGACGGCCTAGATGGTTTGGCCGCAACGGTGAGTCTGGTCATACTGGGCACATTTTTTGCCGTAGGGTTTATGCACAATGATATTTTTATGATGACACTCTCTTTAGGATTCATCGCAGCATTGTTGGGCTTTTTGGTCTTTAACTGGCATCCGGCTTCTATCTTTATGGGAGACAGCGGTTCTTTAACCTTGGGCTTCGTGATCTCCGTACTGGCGGTCAAGTCTTTGGCGTACCTGTCTACGGTAAGTATTTTGTTCATCGCTGCTGTCCCTCTTTTGGACACCCTTATAGTGATGATCAGACGTAAACTCAATGGATGTTCCGCTTTTTCTGCAGACCGCTGTCATTTTCACCATATCTTGAGACATTTTTTTGCAGAAGACACGAAAAAAACAGTTTTTTTTCTGGGTATATTACAGCTTATCTACTCCATGACCGGCCTGCAGCTCGATAAAAAAATGGACGAAGGCTACCTTATGGTTTTATTTATACTCAACATCGTACTTATTTACATTTTTCTAGGCGCTATGATCAAAAGACAAAAACGTGAGTGTTAATGTCTCATGGCAAAAGTGACTTAATGAAATGATGGCAGATTTGCTCATTGATTACAACACGATCATCCCTCATCATTCTCTCAATATGAAAAATCCTATACAATACTTAATAGAAAATTATGAAGAGTGCCATATGTTGTGGACTAATACAATTATTTGACAAATCGTACGGAATTTAGTACAATATAAAAAGTTAACTAAAAGATTACCTATGAAAAAAATTATGTCAGTAAGTCAAGTTAGAGCAGATATCTATAACATAATGGATGAAACAGCACAAACTCATGAACCAA
>DQVY01000204.1 GCA_015661535.1 Sulfurovum sp.
GGTCTCACCACCATAGGTGTGACCTCCTTACTTGCATCTAGCGGCTTCCTGAATACATTGAGAAATTCTCGTCTTGATGCCACTATTTTACGCCTTCATTCATAGTATCCATCAATGAAGAGTGTGCTTTAGCCTTATCATCACCATAATCTGGTCTGAAAGTATTTGCTACAGCCGCTTTCATTTTGGACTGAGGCGCATGACATTGTGTACAGTTAAAGCGTCCTTGATAGATCGTATCACTCTGTTTAGCCTTCACGGTCTTGATATCTGAAGTATTTTGAATATCATACCCTAAAACCTGCCCCTCTTTTACAACATAACCATCATTTAATGCCGTTCTTGGTCTATAGTTTTTAAAATGTGTTGGAGGAATAGGTGTGGACCCTACAGATGGTGCCACTTCAGGCAAGTGACATCCTAAACACTGATTGTTCATTTTCGTGATAGGCAATAAGCCTTCAACTGAATGAGGGATCATCGGAGGTGCATCTTTATAGGCTCTTTCAAACCGGGTAGAGGCACCTGGTGCAGGTCTGTCATAATCTGCTTTCTTCCCATGTGTACTTTTTTCACTGTAAAGGTCTGTTTTTCTCAGTCCCATCGCCTTTTCTGAGATAGTATTTCTATTTCCTAAATCTTCTTGCTCTATGCGTACCTCATCGGAAGCATCTGCATTAAGATTCACATAATTTCCCCCTGCTGCTGCTACAGCTGCTGCTGCTGCAAAGTCGGTAGCCTTTTCCGTTGTTGTTCCTGCATCGATTTTAATCAGTAGAGACATTGCTTCTATCTCTGAATCTTTCAGGTTTTGCACCTGATTGACCATGACACCCTTCAGTGAATCACCATAGGTACCATTCTTATACCCCTTGAGTGCATCCACTATCTCTTTGAGTGACATATCTTTCACCACTTTTGATTTTCCCATGGCTACTTTTTCAAAATTTTGACCATGACATCCGGCACATGCTGCGATACTCACCGCATATGCACTTGAAGTAGCCAATAAAGCACCAAGTGCTACTGTTTGTATTATTTTCTTCATTTGTTTCCTCCTATAATATTCTTTTTGAAAATTGGCAAAGCCAATCTTTCAATTCATTTCACTAAAGCTTCGTCTTTCGACTCAGTTTTTCTCTCTTTAGTAAATAACCGAATTCCAAATTCCAATGCATTGTCGTTGCACACATCCACACATCTACCACAATTCGTACACTCTCCATCCGTCACAGAGACACTCTCTTTGTTCACCATATGCAAGACATGATTCTCAGGACAGACCACCTTGCAGTCCATACAATTCGTACATGCTTCATGGTCATGTTTAACGCGTACAAGACTCTGACTTCCTATGATAGAATAGGCTGCACCTAAAGGACATACGTATCCACACCAGCCGTTCTTCACACCAAAGAGATCAAACAGGAAAATAGCCAATACCACAGATGCTCCCATACCAAAACCAAAGACTATGCCTCTTTGCATAATGGTAATAGGACTCACTGCCTCAAAAGCAGCCACACCGATCAGCGCAGAGACAATGATCCCTACTGCCATGATCCAGTAGCGTGCCGACCGTCTTAAAAAACGGTAATTTACCTCTTCTTTATCCAAATTAAACCTGCGTCTAAGCCAGTTAGCCAGGTCTGTTACCATGTTAATAGGACAGACCCAGGCACAAAATGCCCTGCCGCCTATCACAAAATAGAACAAGGTAATGATCGCCGCACCAAGCAGGACATCTGCACCCAGGACAAAGCCGGTTGCCAACACTTGTACTGTGGTATACGGATCAGCCAAAGGTATCACACCAAAGATATATGAAGTACCGAAAGTACCGGACAAAATGTTCCAACCATAAGCATTCGCAGCAAAATAAAGAAACATAAGTCCTATTTGGGTTGTTCTTCGCAGAAGTAAGTATTTTATGTTTTTCATTAGTACTCAACCTCCATGTTCAAATAGTCACCTGCATCTTTTTTAGAAAGGTCTGTTGTTGTCTCTTGACCTTTTGCATCTTTTACACGCTCCTGGTCTTTTGTATCCCAGCCTTTCACATAATGGTCACCTGCTTTACCCTTGGCCACATCATTAGGCAAGACAAAGATCGCCGGCTCTTCTGTCACACAAGCCTGCTCACAAAGTCCACATCCGGTACAGGCATCGTCTTGTACAACAGGCAACAAATACGCATGTTTACCTGTTCTATCATTTTTTTGGTACTCAAGTGTAATGGCTACGTCCAAAAGAGGACAAGCCCTGTAACAGGCATCACACTGAATACCCCAAAATGCGATACATGACTCTTTGTGTACCACAGCTAAACCCATACTCGCTTTGTTAATGTCAAGTTCCTCTTTTTCATTTAAAAGGCTTGGCATATCTAAAGCACCTGAGGGGCAAACCGGCACACACGGAATATCTTCACACATATAACAAGGTACCTCTGTTGGTATAAAAAATGGTGTACCGATCAAAAGAGGGTCACCCCCTTTTGCCATTTGCAAAGTACCGGCTCTTTGTTTTCCTGTCTCTTTGTCTACATTTGTATCTCTGTTTACACACGCCTCTGCACAAAGACCACACTTGATACATGCTGCCAAGAAATCTTCTTCTTTCAGAGCACCGGGAGGTCTGAGTACCAAAGGTGAGGCTTTTACCGAATCGGTATACCCACTCCACAGCATTCCACCCAAAGCAGCCAAGCCTACACTCTGTACACTTGTTGCCAAAAAGTTTCTCCGACTGTTGGAATGTGCCATTCTTATACCTTATAGAGCTTTACAGCACATTTTTTAAAGTCTGTCTGTTTTGACATAGGACAGGTCGCATCCAAACATACTTTGTTAATGAAGACTTTTTCATCAAACCATGGTACAAATACAAGCCCTTGCGGTACACGGTTACGTCCTCTGGTCTCTACTCTTGCTTTGACTTTTCCACGACGTGAATCAACCCAGATGAGTCCACCCTGTTTAAATCCTTTTTTCTTCGCATCTGCCGGGTGCATATAACAAAGCGCTTCCGGTACAGCACGGAAAAGTTCAGGTACTCGCATCGTCATTGTACCTGAGTGCCAGTGTTCGAGTACACGTCCTGTACATAACCAGGTATCATACTTGTCATCCGGCATTTCAGGAGGATCCATATATGGTCTCGCATAGATCTTCGCTTTATTTTTAAGCGATTTTTTGTTTTTGTCTTTAATACCTTTCAAGTCACCTTGTGCCAATGCTTTCGCCAATGTACCATAGAATGCAAAGTCTTTTGCCCCTGTCTCTTTAGCTGCTTTTGCCGCATATGGGTCATACTTCACATTAAAGCGCCACTGTGTCTCTTTCCCATCTACCACAGGCCATTTAAGTCCTCTTACTTTATGATAGACATCAAACGGTGCCAGGTCATGTCCATGTCCTCGTCCAAAGGAAGCATACTCTTCAAAAAGGTACTCATGGATCATAAATCCATACCCTTTCCACGGCTTACCATCGGAACCAAGTACATTTCTGCTGTCACCACGTGATTCTGTATCATCATAGCCTGCCTGAGGGAACTTGTTGGTCAACTTATATGATTTGGCTCTCTTGTTCGCAAATAAGATCTCATACATTGTTGTATTTTTGTTATACCCCATTTTCTTCGCATCTTTAATGATGTTTGGAAGTTTTTTTCCGTTTCGGAGTGTAGATTCTCCCCAAAGGTCGCCAACTGTAAATCGTTTAGAAAGCTCTACCCATTGCCAGGTATCGGACATCGCGTCACCTACAGGAAGTACTTGCTGTCTCCAATGTTGCGTACGACGCTCTGCATTCCCGTAGGCACCCCATTTCTCATAGATCATCGCCGAAGGAAGTACAAGGTCAGAGACTTTTGCTGAAATACCCGGGTATCCGTCAGAAGTCACAATGAAGTTGTCCATCTCTCTTGCTGCCTTGATCCAGTGTGTTGCTGCTGCAGTATCTTGGTATGGGTTACATACATTGACCCATGCAAATTTAATAATACCATCTTCAATATCTCTATGGATCTTCATAATATGCTGGTTCCCTACAGGGTTAATGGTACCTTGTGGTACATGCCACCCTTTTTCAGTGATCTTTCTGTGTTTAGGGTTTTTAACCATCATATCTGCTGGAAGTCTGTGACAGAATGTCCCCACTTCTCTTGCCGTACCACAGGCCGAAGGCTGACCTGTGAGTGAAAATGCTCCAGAACCCGGTTTTGCCTGTTTATTTAACATAAAGTGGACATTGTATGCCAAGGTATTGACCCAGGTACCACGTGTATGCTGGTTCATCCCCATCGTCCAGAAAGAGACCACTTTTCTGCCTTTTTCTATGTAAAGATCTGCCAATGCCTGAAGTTTTTTCTTATAAACTTCAATGTCCTCATTCGGGTCCCCTTTGGTAGTCTTCGCCGTATACTCCAAGGTATATGGTTCTAAAGACTTCTTATACTCTTCAAAAGAGATCTCCCAGTGTTTGAGTGTCCCTGCTGTATGTTTCATCGTATCACCCTCTTTGTACCCGTAAGGTGCCAATGCAGCTGCTTCTTTTGCCGAGACTTTTTTAGACATCTCTTTGGAAACGGTTTCCATCTCTAATTTAGAGTATTTTCCATCTTTAAGAGATTTCTCTCCTTCTCTTCTCATACCAAAACCTATATTGACAGGACCTGCTGCAAACACCATATGCTGTTTTACAAAATCCCAATCGATGATCTTCTCAGCCTCATCTCTCATCACAATCTCACGCGCAATGTAGTTCCATAAAGTCAAATCTGTATTTGGAGAGAAAATGATCTCAATATCGGCAAGGTCAGACGTTCTGTGTCTGTATGTAGAGATATTCACTACTTTGACTTTATCCGGATTAGAAAGTTTTCTGTCTGTCACACGCGACCAGAGAATTGGGTGCATCTCTGCCATATTTGACCCCCAGGAAACCACTGTATCAGTAAGCTCAATGTCATCATAACAACCACTTGGCTCATCGATCCCAAAGGTTTGGTAAAAACCGACCACCGCAGAAGCCATACAGTGACGTGCATTAGGGTCAATGGCATTGGAACGGAATCCTGCTTTCATCATTTTCTGGGCAGCATACCCTTCCATCACCGTATATTGACCCGAAGCAAAGACACCGACACCTTCTGGTCCAGATGCTTTCAGCGCTTTTTTAATATGTATTTCCATCTCGTCAAAAGCACGTTCCCAGGAAACTGCTTTGAACTTCCCCTTTTTATCGAACTCACCTTTGTCATTCATACGAAGCAATGGTGTTTTCAACCTGTCTGCACCATACATGATCTTCGCATTAAAATATCCCTTAATACAGTTAAGTCCTCTGTTAACAGGCGCTGCAGGGTCACCTTTTACAGCAACGATACGCCCCTCTTTTGTAGCGAGCATGATTCCACAACCCGTACCACAAAAACGACAAGCCGCCTTGTCCCATCTCCACGTAGATTCAGCTTTGGCTGCTGCGGCCTGTGCTTCTTGGGGAACGGTTATTCCCACGGCACCTGCTGCGGCTACTGCTGCTGAATTTTTCAAAAAATCACGTCTATTTAATGACATCTTTCCTCCTTTAGGTAATTGAGATAATAAATATACATAAATAGCATAACACTATCGTGATAGTCTAGACTTGATATATATCAAATTATGATTGTTTAGGGGGAGAAGTTATCTCAGACAGGGTAGATATAATTAAGAGGTTTTTACTCTTAGATCATAAATTATGTGCTCTTATACAAATAAGATCAATCTAAGTGATGAAAAATTTTATATCTTGTTGGTCGTAATAATTGTTTCTAAAACAGTTTTATCGAGAATCGTTAACTTATGATCTTTGATCGTAATGATCTCTTCTTTTTTTAATTTACTCAAAATACGTGAAAGGGTCTCGGGGGTCATGTTCAACATAGAAGCGATCTCATTATTTTTTAAACGTTCAAAAACACTTGCATTGGTATAAATGAGGTCTGCGATCTTTGCTTCTGATGAGTATACTGTCTCTTTATGCAGTAAGTTTGCAAGCAATTTCATACGCCGAGACAATGCCGTAATAAGTGCCAAAGAAAAATCTACATTCTCCAGACAATCATGAATTTTTTGCAAGGGAAGCAATCCAATAGTCCCTTCTGTGAGAAATTCACAGGATGCAGGAAAGGGGATAGACTCAAACGCAGCAAAAAGAGCTATGATCTCAGGTGCTGCAAAGTTATGCATATGGATCTGTGTACCCTTGGGGGTTGTTTTGTAAAGCCTTACCGTACCATCAAGCAATAAATGCAGGTAATCACTTTCATCCCCTTCATAAAACACAATACTTCCTTTTGTGTAATGTTTGACACTGATATGAAGCTCATTTAACTGTGCCTCAGTAAGTGTTGAAAAAAGTGGGATATCTTTGAGTCTATGCATCTGCAGATCCTTGATTTAAATCAAGAAAATTATACCATAAGAACCTAATACTATTAGAGATACTTTATTTAAAATATTTTGCAAAATAGGCTTTGACCAAAGTATCAAAATACGCCATACGATCTTTTCCCTTTGGCATAGTCGTACGTAGAGATTTCATCTTTTCCAAAAATGACTCTACCGTATCGGGGATATGCTCTGCAAAATACTGGCGAAGGTGTTTTGCAAAAGCAGGTGAAGCCCCTCCCGTAGAAAAGGCAATGGTCAAGTCTCCTTTTTTTATATAAGAAGGAAAGATAAAATCACAGTATTTCATGTTGTCTACGGAGTTTACCAATATGCTTTCCCCTCTGGATTCTTCATAAATTTCTTGATGTAGATCCTGTGTATCTGTAGCAATAATGACCATATCAAAGCCCTCAATATCACCTTTTTTATAGGCACGCTGATAAAAGCTTAACGCATACTCTCTAATATAGGTATGTACCGGGTCGCTTAGATCATTCGCGATCACCGTGATATCTTGTGTAAAATCAAGTAATTTATCAAGTTTCTCAGAGGCGATAGTCCCCCCTCCTACCAACAATACTTTGAGATCTTTCATATCCATAGAGAGAGGGAAAAACGACATTATGATCCTCCCATAAGTATCTCACGAATGGTCACCACCTCACCCACTACAATAAGTGCCGGCGTAGGAAGGTCTTTCGCCTGTTCATAGATCTTCCCTAAAGTACTCACCACAACCTTTTCATCTTCCAGTGTACCTCTGCTGATCACCGCGATAGGATAATCCTTAGATTTACCTACTGCCATCAGCTGCGTACAAATAGTTTTCAGTTGATGTAAGCCCATAAGGAAAATAATGGTCTCATCCTGTATAAAACTCTGCCAGTCGAGTTGGGCATAGCCTTTTTCCGGTGCCTCATAACCGGTAACCACACGAAAAGAAACAGCTTTTCCGCGATGCGTAATGGGAATATTTGCCATTTCCGGCACAGCGATCGCAGACGTGACCCCCGGTACAAACTCAAATGCTATGCCTCTGGAGGCTAAAAAAAGTGCTTCTTCTCCACCCCGTCCAAAGACAACAGCATCCCCGCCTTTCAAACGCACCACACATGCATATTCCAAAGCCTTAGTATAAAGTAAGTGATTGATCTCGTCTTGGGGTAAAATATGATGTTTGTTCTCTTTCCCTACGTAGATACATTCACATCCGCTTTTTGTATCCTTAAGAAGATCAGTATTGACAAGTCTGTCATAGATGATGACATCGGCTTCTTGTATCAGACGAAAAGCTTTGCGTGTTAATAATTCTGCATCACCAGGACCAGCACCTGTTAAATATACTTTACCCATACCCGCCTCTCTGCTTTTTTATCTTCGTAGTATAACAAATAGAACCCTCTGAATACCCTAATCACGGGGAAAGTCGATACTTTCTATCACATCAATAACTTATATACAAAGCATAAGTTATATTTAATATAAGCTATTGTATACTTCGGGTATAACAATAAAAGGGATTAACATGAAAAAAATGATTACAACTTCTGTAGCGGTAGCTGCTTTGGTATTAACAAGTGCGCAAGCTGATTTTGACTTTGGAGATA
>DQVY01000023.1 GCA_015661535.1 Sulfurovum sp.
ATAATGTTTCTAAAACAGCAGAGACAGTGCAGGTAGAGAGTAATACAACAAGCACAGAAGAGATGAATCCTCTGATCCCTGTAAAGGTACGTGTTGAGAAATTCATAGCCACGTTAAAGCCAAGAGTCTATAAAACAGCGAAGATAGAAACAGTACGTGTTCAGCTGAATGGTTTGGATGCAAATATAGAACAAATCATGGCACATAAAGAAGAGAGTATTGCAGTGGAGCATTTTGCACTCTTGTTTGACTCTAATGTCAGTCATTTGAATGTAGCGGGGAAATTGGTCTCAGATACCCTTACTGTTAAAGAGATAACACTAAAAGAGGTGAATACTCTGGCACTGCAGGCACTTTTTACACCTGAGAATAATGCTACAGCAGTAGAAAACATGGATGAAAATGCTACGTCTACGCCTATAGAAAATGATAAAAAAACTGAAGAGAAAAAAGAGCTTAATCCTCTCATCCCTAAATATGTGGTTTTGGATGCTTTAAATGTATACATCAGGCCTGTAAGTTATGATCCTGTGGATATCATGACTTTTTTGTTGCAGGTGAAAAATGTGAGGTTTGACACACAAAATACGCTTGTTGAAGAAGGTTCTGTAGACTTAAATACAACAACAAATCTTTCCAATATTCTTTATGCAGGAAAGATAAAAGACAATCAGCTTTTGGGTGATATTGTGATCACCCCGCTTGAAGCACTTTTCACCCTCTATGATCTGCCTGTGCGTAGAGAAGCCATAGGGGCCATTACGATCGATATCGATGCCAATGAAAAACATATCGTGGCAGACCTCAAAGCAAGTGCCAAACAACTACTGACAGTAGACAGTAACGGCTCAAGTGAAGAGAATGCGAGCAAAGCATTTAATGTCGATATTGACAGCCTTTTATCACACGTTGTCTATACGATCAAAGACAATACTGTGACTGCTGATACAAAGATCATGGTCACTACACCCTATGCCAAAGATATTTCGCTTACAAATACTTTTGTGATGGATAAAAATATCTCTTACTCCGGTGAGGTGAAGTTTGATCATCTTATGGGGATAGATGCAAAGATGCTCAAGCCTCTGAATCATTTCAAGTTAGCATATGAGGGTACTTTGGATGCAGTGAATGCCAAGATCACTTCTGAAGGACTCACAGGAGAACTGCTCTCGTCCGATTTGAAAAAAGGGCACTTTCACTTAGAGACACTTCATGCCATTGAAGTAGATAAAATGTTTACCCTGCCTGGCGAATTGAATGGCAGCAAAGTGAATGTAAGCGTGGATGTACCTTTGGATTTTGCAGCGATCACACCGCTTAATGCCAAAGTGAAAGTTACTTCCAACATTTCAAATGTGGATGCAGACATTCACTATGGCGATACACTAAAAGCAAACATAACACATGTGGTACCAGCCAATTCTTTGTTGAAGAACTTTGATAAAAATGTGCATTGGAATGCTGTTTCACCGATGACGATAGAGGCGGATCTTGTTAAGAACGATGCGAAGTTAAAATTAAAATCGAAAGCACTCTCTTCTGATCTGTCCTATGGTCTGGAAAATGGAAAAGTGTCAGGCAGCATACGTCTTGCAGGCTTGGTCACAGAAGTTAAAGGGGATGCCAAAGAGAAAATATTTATTGATGCCAAAGTGAATTCCATAGAGGCATTATTGAAGTCTGTGCAATCTTTGTATACACTGGAAGATCTTCCTCCGGTAAGAGGTGCCTTGGATCTTTCTGCCGAAATTGTAGCACTGAAACAGGTGGAACTTTCACTCTCCTCTCCTCAAATTGTCTATGCGAGCAGTCGTGAGGTAGAAAGTGTGATCGATGATGTGAAGATCGTGCTCTCTGCCGATGCTTCAAAAGTGGCACTTAAATCGTATACGTTAAGCTATGATGAGATGAAGATATTCTCTACCAAACCTTCTCTTGTCACCCTTAAAGATGAAAATATCAATATTTCAGAACTTTGGCTTAATGACCAGCTAAAAGTAGTGGGTACCTATAATACCAAGACAAAAAAAGGAAATATCTCAGCAGATGCAAATACCCTGCATATAGCACACAAGATGATAGATCTTGACTCGGCCATTCATATAAAAACAGCATTGGAGGGAGAAAAAACTTCCATCAATGGGAAAGTGATACTTATGGGCGGAGATATACATTATGATCTAGGGACTAAAAGTTATCCTTCAGACAGTGATATTCTGATCGTTCAGGATATGAAAGAAGAGAAAGCAAGTCCTTTCATGGATAACCTGAGTATGTTGGTGAATGTCTCTACAAAAAAACCATTGATCTACAAACAAGGTCCTATTGACATTCAGGCAAAAGTAGACTTGGGTATCCATAAAGCCGAAAAGAGTGATCTGCAGGTTTTAGGAGAGGTGGTCATACTCAAAGGGGGTAGTTATACCTTTGAAGGAAAACGCTTTGTGCTCGATAGAAGCAATATTTATTTTACAGGAGATCTAAACAAACCTCTTTTAGATATAAGTATTAAGTATAAATCCCTAAATCATTTAATTACCATCGCTGTTTCAGGGACACCGGCTACGCCAAATATTATTTTCTCTTCTGTGCCGAGTTTGAGTAGAGAACAGATACTTTCTCTCATATTGTTTGATTCAGAGTCGGGTGCAGGTACCAACTCCGGTGAAGATATGATGAAGATGATGGGGGGAGCGGTGGCAAAATCGGCACTGAAAGATATGGGTATCAAACTTGATCATCTTGCTATTGGTGCAGACGGGTCGGTAGAAGTGGGTAAAAAGATCACCGATAAAATCACCTTTATCTATGCCAATGAGGTGATACCGCAGGTCAGAGTAAAATACCAGCACAGTTCTCGTTGGGAAAGTGTGATCTCCGCAGATGAAGAGTCCAGTGCCTATGATATTGTTTATAAAAAAGAGTACTCAAGTGATGATATTACCTTCTTTGGGAAGAAGAAGGATTAAAGTATTTCAACTCTTTCTCATCCGTTCTGAGCTTGTGAAAGAAATCTACGTAGGGTCGGTTCAGCGAGCAAAAATGTAGCTTGATTAGCAAAAAATTAGATTTATAAAGCAATGTTATCTAACAGGGGCGATGAATCGACCCTACACTGTAGATCTATGGGAACGAGAGATTAGGAGAGTCGTGCTTTAAAATCTTCATAGCCAAACTCACGCATAATTTCTATATTTCCATCTTCTTTTTCTATGGCGATAGAGGGTAGTTTGATACCGTTAAAGGTAGTGGCTTTGACCA
>DQVY01000211.1 GCA_015661535.1 Sulfurovum sp.
AGTGTAAAGGTATTGTCAGCTTTGTCAATACCTTTTACAGCACAGTCACAGAGTATCTGCACCCCTGCTCTTTTGGCTTCATACTCTAAAAGTGCTACCACAGAAGATGCCTGCAAAGACAGTGGAAACATTTTGCCTTCTTTGCCCTCTATAAGTGGCAATCCGATAGAGGTGAAAAATGTTTCTACAATGCTGAAGTCATATCCCTCAAGTATTTTTTCTATAAATGCAGGGTTTTGTCCATGAAAGCGATGGGCAGCAATATATTTGTTGTCTATATTACATTTTCCATTACCGGAAACGAGTATTTTTTTGCCTATTTTCTTGTTTTGTTCGAGTAAAAGTACCCTGACTCCAGCCCTTGCTTGAGTGATAGCAGCACAAAGCCCCGCAGCACCCGCCCCGATGATTATCATAGTTTCATTATTCATAAGGTATTATAGCTCAAAAGATTTATAAGGATTAAATATGTCAGCATTAGTAGAGTTTTCGATGTTCCCCACAGAGGCAACACAAAGCAAGAGTGCCTTCGTGGCAAGAGTATTGGACATCGTAGATAAAAGTGGATTAGGATATCAGCTTACTCCGATGGGAACTATCATCGAGGGTGAAACAGTGGCAGAGGTACTCGATGTGATCAATCGTGCATACGAAGAGTTACAAAAAGACTGTGGACGCGTCTATAGCTCCATAAAGATAGACTGGCGAGAAGGACCAGTAGGAAGACTTAACAACAAAGTAGCAGCTGTTGAAGAGAAGTTGGGACGTAAATTAAATTCATAATCTAACAGTAAAATTTAGTTATAATACGCCTAATTTTTCATGAAGGATCGAATGATGTGTGCTGAAAAGATACAACGTCTCATACAGGCAAGTATACTTGGTTTTGTGCTAGGTTTGGCAGGTATGGGTATGGGTGGAGATAAACTTATGCTTCAAATTGCTTTTCTTTTACAGTTTGGGATGATGGTCATGCTGGTCATTGCCGGACTTATCGGATGGTGTCCAGGGCTCATTATACTTAAAAAGATATTCCCTTCATGTCATGAAGAAAACAGTTCAAAGGATCATAACTAATGTCAGATATTTCATACAAAGATGCAGGGGTAGATATAGATGCAGGGAATGCATTTGTAGATGCAATAAAAGCAGATGTCAAATCAACGTTTGATAAAAATGTCATAGGAGGCATTGGTTCTTTTGCCGGTGCCTATGCACTTCCGACAGGCTATAAAGAACCAGTAATACTTTCGGCTACAGACGGGGTAGGTACGAAGCTTCGTATTGCAATAGATAGCGGTAAACTGGACACGGTAGGTATTGACCTTGTGGCAATGTGCGTGAATGATCTCATTTGTAACAATGGTACACCAATGTTTTTCCTCGACTATTATGCAACAGGCAAATTACTTCCTGAAAATGCAAAAGATGTGGTAGCAGGTATTGCAGAAGGGTGTAGACGAAGTGAATGTGCACTTGTTGGTGGTGAAACAGCGGAGATGCCAGGTATGTATTCTGACGATGATTTTGATCTTGCCGGATTTGCAGTAGGGATTGCAGAACGTGCAGAGATGGATATGGTCGCCAATGTAAAAGAGGGACAAATCCTTATTGCAATGCCTTCTTCGGGTATACACTCAAACGGGTATTCTTTGGTAAGAAAAATATTTTTTGATACACTCGGTATGGACTTAAACACAGATTTTGAAGGTAAACCTCTTGTAGATACATTGTTGGAGCCGACACGTATTTATGTCAAAGAGTATAAAGCCAATAAGGCGCATGTCAAAGCCTTAGCCCACATCACGGGTGGGGGAATCATAGAAAACCTTCCCAGAGTCCTTCCAGAGGGTATGAGAGCGATTGTAAACAAAGATTCTATACGTGTGTTGCCTATATTTGAATTTATGGGCCAATATGTGGCTGAAGATGAAATGTTCAGAGCCTTTAACATGGGCGTAGGTATGGTATGGGTTGTTGAACCTGAAAATGTAGATGCGGTACTTGCAAACACTGATGGTTATGTGATAGGACACTTGGAAGCAGGTGAAAAAGGTGTAGAGATGGTGTAATGCCATTTCCCTGTCTTCTCTATATAAACCTATAGGGTGCATTAAAATGCACCGTTAAATCCTAATGTGTATTCAAACGTATTACTCGGGTTTCTCGCAAACCCCGCTTTGTATACATTCTCTATCTAACTCCCCCGATTTCCACTTTGCCAAATACATTGTCAAGTTCTCTTTCACGTCTCCCTGTAAGATATAAAGCCCTATGAGGTTTGGTAATGCCATGGCCAAAATGAGTAGGTCAGAGAAGTTTAACAAGGCTGATGCAGAGGTGACTGAGGCAATGACGGTAAATGAGATAAACATGAGTTTGTAGACCAAGGTATACTTTTCGCCAAAAAGGTAGGTCCAGGAACGTTCTCCATAATAAGACCATGAGATCATCGTTGAAAATGCAAACAGTATGATGGAAAATGACAAGACAACAGGGAACCATGAAATAACAGTGCCATAAGCCGCCGCAGTCAGTGCTGCACCTTGTTTGGATGCCACCAAATTAGCAAACTCACCATCGACAGCATAGACCCCTGTGGTGACGATCACAAGTGCAGTCATTGAACAAATGACAATGGTATCTATAAAAGGCTCATACAGGGCTACCATCCCTTGTCGTACAGGGTACTTCACTGCGGCTGTAGAGTGCACAATGGCTGCAGAGCCTATCCCTGCTTCAGAAGAGAAGGCGGCACGCTTAAAACCTTGTACAAGCACACCAATGAGTCCACCTGCCGCAGCTGTGGGTGCAAAGGCTTCATGAAAAATGGTTGCAATGGCGCCAGGTACCATGGAGGCATTGGCTATGAGTATCCAAAGTGAAGCCATAAGGTAAATAAGTACCATCGCAGGCACGATCTTTTCTGCTGTGACAGCAATACGTTTAATGCCGCCAATAATGACAAAGCCGACCAAGAGGGCCATGATCAACCCAAAGACAATAGGGTATGATGCAAAAAACGGCACCCTGTCAGCAAGTACACCTACGGCCTGGGAAGTTTGAAAAGCATTGCCTGCACCCAAAGAACCACCAATGGCAAGTATGGCAAACATGACAGCCAGGACTTTTCCTGTTTTGGTATGGCCTTTTTTTGCCAAACCTTTGGAAAGGTATTGCATGGCCCCGCCCATAATGCGCCCATCAGGTCTTTTTTCACGGTAAATTTGGGCCAGTGTCACTTCGGTAAACTTCAGTGTCATACCAAAGAACCCTGCCAAGATCATCCAAAACGTAGCCCCTGGTCCACCCACAGCGATGGCGATGGCAACCCCTGCAATATTCCCAAGACCAACCGTTGCCGAAAGCGCAGTGGTTAAAGACTGAAAAGGGGTGATCTCGCCCACATCATCAGCCGTTTTGTATTGACCCGTGATGATTTTGTAAGAGTGCACAAACATGCGTACATTGATAAAACCAAAGCGGAAGGTTAAAAACAGTCCACCCGCAATAAGCCATGCGACAATAAATGGCATAGGACTACCTGCCATGCCAAAAAAGATGTCAAAGAAAAATACAGAACCTAATATACTATTGATTTGTTCAAAGATGGCATTCATGCGTATAACCCCAGTGTGTTGATAGAAGATTATACTCATTAACGCCTAAAGTCCTCTAATTTAGAGCTAAAAATAAAGTTTTTTTACTTTTTTTCGAAAATCTATTGACAAATGGAAACCTTTTGACTATAATTGCGTTCCTTTTTAACCTGATATCTAGGTTTTATAAGTAACGGAGTGTAGCGCAGTCTGGTAGCGCACCTGGTTTGGGACCAGGGGGTCGAAGGTTCGAGTCCTTTCACTCCGACCATTTAGATATTTAACATTTAATAATAAGTAATTTTAACTATGGTAGGCGTAGTTCAGTTGGTAGAGCGCCAGTTTGTGGTACTGGTTGTCGCGGGTTCGAGTCCCGTCGCCTACCCCATATATAGTAATTAATCAGGTAACCACTCTATAAGTTGAAGCGCTTGTGGCTCAATTGGATAGAGCATCAGACTTCGGATCTGAGGGTTAGAGGTTCGAGTCCTCTCAGGCGTACCATTGATAGATTAAAAATGTTATTTATTATTATTTTTTGTGCACTCATAGCTCAGCTGGATAGAGCATCGCCCTTCTAAGGCGAGGGTCTTAGGTTCGAATCCTAATGGGTGTACCACTTTTTATTATTGTTTAGTAAAACAATCACATGCGGATGTGGTGAAATTGGTATACACGCCAGACTTAGGATCTGGTGCTTTACGGCGTGGAGGTTCGAGTCCTCTCATCCGCACCA
>DQVY01000150.1 GCA_015661535.1 Sulfurovum sp.
GAAGCACCCTCGGTTATTGCCATGGGACCAGCCTTAGAAGGTGGCCCTTTCCCTGCAAGTTGTACTTTTGAAACAGATGGGACTGTAGGTATGTTACCTCTTGAAAAGTTTCGTATATGTTTAAAAAACTTAGATTGTACTGTTGCTATTATTACTACGATGGCTAAACGACTTAAAGAGCTTGAAAGAAGAATACATACGGAGACAATTTTTTCATCAGAAGCAAAAGTAGCTGATTTTTTGATTAGAAATGCCAATTTATTTGAACGTTTGAAAAATACTGAGATTGCCAGTATCCTTAATTTAACACCGGAGACTCTTTCTAGAATACTCAGTAAACTAAAAAAACAAAATATTATTGTTATTGAACATCATAAAGTAACCATCTTAAATGCAGATGCCCTTGATAAGATTATAGAAACCAACTGTTTTACAAAAGATGTAGCAATCAAATGTCAGAAATGTTCTAAATAATGAAACGATTCTAAGGTACTATTTTCTAACTACTCCCCTTTTTTTTTCATATTCCATATAAAGACCGACTTTAATGAGTTTAATTTTTGATGCACATCAATTTTTTTTATCTTAAATCGTGATAATCTTACCCTGTATATTTATTACTATTCATGAAATATAAAGGAGGAAAGATGTCAGTAAATAGACGTGATTTTTTGAAAAATTCTGCAGCAGTAGCCGCGGCTAGTGCAGTGGGGCTTAGTGTACCTGTAGAAGCACAAGCAGCAGCGAAACAGGCAGAATCAGAATGGAGATGGGACAAGGCAGCTTGTCGTTTTTGTGGTACAGGATGTGGGATTATGCTCGCTACAAAAGAGGGGCGTATCGTTGCTGTCAAAGGTGACCCCGCAGCTCCTGTAAACAGAGGACTTAACTGTATTAAAGGGTATTTTAATGCAAAAATTATGTACGGAGCAGATAGATTAAAGACACCATTGCTGCGTATGAATGACAAAGGTGAGTTTGACAAAAAAGGTAAGTTTAAACCAGTGAGCTGGGAACGTGCTTTTGATGAGATGGAAGTGCATATTAAAAAAGCACTCAAAGCCTCTGGTCCTGAGGGTGTAGGTGTCTTTGCATCTGGTCAGTACACAGTTATGGAAGGTTATGCTGCACAGAAGATGATGAAAGCAGGGTTTAGGTCAAATGCTATTGATCCTAATGCACGTCACTGTATGGCATCAGCGGTTGTGGGCTTCTATCAAACCTTTGGGATAGATGAGCCTAGTGGCTGTTATGACGACATCGAACTGACAGATACTATCGTTACTTGGGGTGCCAACATGGCAGAGATGCATCCTGTCTTGTGGTCGAGAGTTTCAGATAGAAAACTTTCTAACCCAGACAAAGTGAAGATTGTCAACCTTTCTACATATACACAAAGAACATCTGATATCGCCGATATCGAGATAATCTTTACGCCTAACACGGACTTGGCATTATGGAACTACATCGCACGTGAAATAGTCATGAGAGATGAGAAAGAAAAAATCATTGACTGGGATTTTGTCAAAGAACACATGATATTTGCAACGGGTCCTACCAACATCGGTTATGGTATGAGACGTAAAGGTGAAAAGTCAATCACTCCTGTAAACAAAGATGGTTCAGCAGGTAAGCATTCTGCACTTGAAATGCAAACGATTAATAAAGAGATGTCAAAAGTACTCTCTGAAGATGAAGGTAAAGCATTAGAGCCGTACGGCTATAAAGCAGGTGATACCATGGAGCATACTGCTGGTACATTGAAACATTGGGAAATCTCTTTTGAAGAGTATAAAAAATCTTTAGAGCCGTATACACTAGAGTACACTGCTAAAGTAGCCAAGGGTGATCCAAATGAGGACATCGAAGTCTTTAAGAAAAAACTTCAAGCACTTGCAGACCTTTACATAGAAAAAAACAGAAAAATAGTTTCATTCTGGACTATGGGTATGAACCA
>DQVY01000127.1 GCA_015661535.1 Sulfurovum sp.
AAGACTTACACCTCCGGAGATGACCATGGAAAAGTCCAGTTTCTCACGTTCTGCATGAACGCTAAGAGTAAGGAAAGAGAGGAGAAGAGAGAATTTTAAAAAGAGTTTCATGGGAATGACCTTTTTGAATGGTGAACTTGAAAGAGGGTAAGGAGATCACCCTCAGAAGTCATTTAGGATTTTTTGCTTTTTACAAATTTTTCAATACGTCTGATACCTTCACGTATAGTAGTGATATCAGTTGCAAAAGAGAATCTAAAGTAGCCTTCTGAACCAAAACCTATACCGGGAACCACGGCAACACCTGTTGCTTGAAGTAACTCTTTACAAAATGCTATGGAGTCATTGGAGATATCTTTGATGTTCACGAAGAGGTAAAATGCTCCTTGTGGTTTTAGCACAGAAAGACCATCTATTTCGTTAAAGAGTTTTACTGCTTCATCTGCTCTGCCTTCAAAAGCTCTTCTCATGTTCTCTATGTCATCATCTACTTCACCCAGCAGTGCAGGAATGGCCGCTTTTTGGGTAATAGAATTTATGTTAGAGGTACTTTGGCTTTGCAGTTTATTCATTGCAGCAATGAGCTCTTTGTTTGGTGTAGCCAAATACCCAAAACGCCATCCTGTCATGGCTACAGATTTACTAAGACCATTGACTGTGACCGTGCGTTGGTACATGTCCTCAGAGATGCTTGCTGCTGCTACAAATTCAATGCCATACACAAGTTTTTCATACATTTCATCAGAAACGACGATGATGTCTGTCCCTTTTAAAACTTCAGCCAAAGCTTCAAGTTCTTCTTTTGAGTAGACTGAACCCGTTGGGTTGGAAGGTGTGGTTAAAATGATCATTTTTGTTTTGCTTGTGATGGCATCTTTTAATTGATCTGCAGTGATCTTAAATCCTGCAATTTCATTGGTATCGATAACGACTGGTATAGCAGAAGCATACTTGACCAACTCAGGGTAGGTTACCCAGTAGGGTGCAGGGATGATGACTTCATCTCCTGGGTTCAGTGTCGCTTGTAAGAGGTTAAAGAGTGACTGTTTTGCGCCATTGGAGACAATGATGTCTGAAGGTGCATAGTCAAGACCGTTGTCTCTTTTGAGTTTGGTAGCTACAGCTTCAAGAAGTTCCGGTATACCTGGTACAGCGGTATATTGTGTAAATCCATCATTGATGGCTTTGATCGCTTCATCTTTAATACGCTGAGGGGTACCAAAGTCTGGTTCTCCGGCAGAAAAAGAGAGAATATCTTTGCCCTGTGCTTTTAGATCACGGGCAAGTGAAGAGATGGCTATAGTAAGTGACGGTGACAGTGTTTGGATGCGATCAGATAGCATGAAAACCCTTTAATAAAATAAATTAGATAATGATTATTATAGCTTAAAGTGTTTATGTTTCTCTATTTACATGGGTATAAGAGGTCGTGATTAATCCATACTGTGAATAAAGTTATCATATTCTTCATCTAGATCATGGTCTTTTCGCTTAATGGCATCTTTTTTACCTTGAGGGAGGGCATCTTCAAGTACTTCTATCCGTTTGAGTAGATATTCAAAAATTTCTTTATTGATATCGGGCATCACTTCATGACTTAGGTGAGATGTCTTTTTCTCGCATTGGACAACACGTGCCGGTATGCCAACAGCTGTAGCAGAAAAGGGAACATTTTTAACCACTACTGAGTTTGCACCTATTTTTGCATCATCTCCTATGAAGATATTGCCCAGTATCTTTGCACCTGCACCTATGACCACATTGTTACCTATGGTTGGGTGGCGTTTCCCTTTAGAGGTTCGCACACCCCCTAAGGTTACTTGCTGGTAGATGACCACATCATCACCGATGATAGTCGTTTCACCTATGACCACACCTACACCATGGTCTATAAAGACCCTTCGGCCTATGGTAGCAGCGGGGTGTATGTCAATCATAGTGAAAAACATGCCAAAGGCTGAAATGAACCGAGGTATGAAGCGTAACCCTCTTTTATATAAAGAGTGTGCAAAACGGTGAAAGAAAAGTGCCCATAGGCCAGGGTAGTTGAAAAAAAGTTCAAAAGTCGAGTGTAGGGCAGGGTCATTTTTCTTGACATTTGAAAAATCTTCTTTTATGAGCCTAAATACATTCACGTGAATTGTCCTTGGTTTTGTTTTCATTATTAGCCTGAATCGTTTTAAGATAGCTGTTTTCACTTAAATAGAGATATAGTTTACCTAAAATTTCCCGTTTCTCTTCTTGGTTCATGTGTTTAGACTCTTCTATACGTGTTTTAAGTCTTTTGTCAATGAGGTTTGTATCGTAATCAAGATCATCAAGTACATCCATAAGATTTTGTGCTTCTATAAGGTGTTCAACACGGTAATTATCTTGCTCATCAAATGCTATGACCGCTTCTGTAGGGTGCGTAAAAAGGTTGTGTTTCATACCCAGTACCTCTTGGTAGGCTCCGGTAAGGAAAAATCCTAAAAAGTACTCTTCGTCACTGACGTCAATGTCATGAAGATAAAGCGGCAGGTCACGGTTAAAACCCAATTCTCCGTCACTGTCGCAGGTAATGTCCCAAATACTGGCAGGGTTCGTCGGTTTTTCATCGAGTCTGTCTAAAGGCATGACGGGGAAATGTTGTGTCAGTCCCCAAAAGTCCGGCAGGGACTGAAAGGCAGAAAAATTGACCAAATATTTTTCCTGTATCCGGTCTTGCAGTTTTTTAAGTTCATCGGTATCTTCTGCTTTCAGAAGCCAAATGGCTTTTTTGATAATAAGATTTACCAGTATCTCAGTGTTGGAACGGTCTTCCAAATCAATGTATCCTAAATCAAAAAGTGTCAAAAGACTTTCCATATGATCGAGTGCATCATGCAGGTACTCTCGTGCATGTTTTCGGGTAATGGAACGGTAGAGGTCATGTAACTCTTCTATAAGCGGAGGGTTTGTCTCTTTAAGACGCAAGCCTTTTTCATGGTACTCTTGTGAAAAGAGTTCCAGTACAGGGGCAACCAAAACAGAGTGTGAGGCTGCGATGTATCGTCCCGATTCTGTAAAGATATCAGGCTCTTCTACCCCTTTGCTTTTGGCGATCTCCTGCATAAGAAAGACCACATCATTGGCAAACTCCTGCAGTGAGTAGTTCCGTTCCTGCTTTCCCTCATGCTGGCTGTATTCCACAGCCAAACCACCCCCAATGTTTATTGCACCCAGTGCATTTGCACCACGCTTTTTAAGCTCTGCATAAATGTTGCCTGCTTCACGCAGCGCCTTTTTAAGCGGGGCGATGTCAGACATTTGTGAGCCTATGTGAAAATGGATCATCCAGAGATGCTCAAGAAGATGATGTTTTTTTAACATCTCATAGGCTTCAAGAAGTTCGGTAGAAGTAAGACCAAACTTGGAAGAGTAGCCACCGCTCTTTGCCCAAATGCCAATGCCGGAACTGTGCAGCCGTATACGCACCCCAATTTTAGGAGATATTGGGCTTTCAAGGTTTTGGTTAAACTCTTTGTTGACCTGTATAATGGTCTCCAATTCTCCAAGACCTTCTATGGTGATGGTGATGTTGTGTCCCATTTTTGCCGCAATGAAACACAGAGAGATCATCTCTTTGTCTTTAAAGCCATTGACGGTAATGGGCGCACCCAAAGGGGTTTTTGTCATAGCAATAATGAGTTCGGCTTTGCTTCCTGCCTCAAGTCCATACTGGTAGCTTTGTGAAACATCCATAAGTGCATTAATGAAGTTTGGGAACTGGTTTACCTTAAGAGGAAAAACAGCATGAAAATCCCCTTTATAGGCAAATGTTTTTTTTGCTTTTTCAAAGGTTTGAAAAAGCGTGGAGATCTGTTTTTCTATAAGGTGGGGAAAACGAAGAAGAAGAGGGCCTTTATAGCCTTTTTCTCGAATATTATGGGTGATTTGAAGAAGGGAAGGTTGAGAAGCATGGTTGATGTTAATGGTGTCACCATCGATAATAAAGTTTTCATCTCCCCAAATATGTAACCCAAAATCTTTCATCTGACACCCTATTTTATAATCTAATGATAATTATAGCAAAATTAAATCTAAACTTTTAAAATTCTCTCCTCGTTCCCACGTTGCACGTGGTAACGAGAAGGTTTTATGGCGCAGGTTCTTGTAAAGTAACAGCATGAATATCTTCTTTTATAGCATCAACGCTCAGTTGTTCTATGCTTCTGTCTTCAAACGCATGCTGGAGAGTCTTATAGGCTTTGTAGTCTGCTTCATCGTCTCCATACGTTTGCATAACAAGTGCATTGTTGCAGAGATAGTAGCCCAGGTAACTTTTGTCTGAGCCTTTTGGTGCATCTATGGTGATGACTTTTAATGTATGTCCCAAAGCATCTTTTTCACTTTTTAGCTGTTGGATGTTTTCTCTGCTTAGCTCATAGTCATCAGTGTTTTTATTATTGTTTTTATGTGCAAGGATAACACCTACTCTTGCAAAACGTGCAGCGATAGTACGCTCTTTTGTACCTTTAAGCCAAATGATCTTTTGCAGTCCAAGCAAGGTTTTTAACTCTGTTTCGATCTCTTCTTTTTCCCAGTCCGGATTGATATCATCATTGACAATGCAATTTTCTATCATCATCGCAGTACCTGCACCATCTACATCGATGCAAGTGGCTTTGACGACAAGGTTTGAAGCAACAGCTTTGGCAGATGCTTTTTTGATGAGGAAGGCTGAAATGTTCGTATCTGTCGAGTGCTTGTAGTGAAAGTCAATGCCCACGAGGTTTTTTTCATCATAAGTAAATGTTGGTCCTTCATCGCGTATCCGGGGGGAAGTGACATTTGATTCTAGTACTTCTATGGGGTAGTGGTGTGTATGAAGGTCTCCAAGCAGGGTTAAGAGCCTTTGATGTTCTGCAGGGTCAACCACTATGGACACAGGCTCATATTGTGCGATTGTAGAGGCGATGAGTATGAGGTTTTGTTGTACTTCTTTGCTTCCCTGAAAAGCCATCCAGGTTTTTTGATGAGAAGTACCTTCAAAAGGCATGGTGGAAGGATCGACAGCCGTCAGTTCACCTCTTGGGTCACGGTTACAAGAGTAAATTGCGACACCCAACAGTACGAACATTGTAATTCTACGTTTGATATGCCTCATCATTACCCTTATATTTTTGGAATTATATCTAAATGGTTTTAGAATTAGAGGTGTCCTTAATCTAATCTTACCTATAATTGTTAGTATGAATACACCGTATATAACATTAGAAAGTCATCCAGAGCATGTTAATTTTATAGCAAGAGGAAAATGGGTGCTTGATACGGTGTTTAAAATAGAAGAAGAACTGCGCAAGGTCCCCTGTCATAAAAAGATCATATGGGATCTGTCCGGAATTAATGATTTTGACTCAGCAGGTGTTTTACTCTTTATAGAATATCTTGAACGTTTTGAAAAAGAGACTACTGTTGAAGTAGTGGGATATACCTCTGGTCAAAAAGCGATGTATGACCTCCTTCATCAAAATATACCCAAGATGCAAAGTCCTAAAAAGAAACATTTTGTAGAGACATTGGGTGAACATAGTTTTGAAATAATTAAAGATATCAGTGAATTTATTACCTTTATCGGGCATCTTATGTATGCTTTTATGCATACGCTTATGAACCCCAAAGAGATACGTTTTAAGGAGACAGTCTATCATATTCACCAATCCGGATTCAATGCACTGGTCATTATAGGATTAACATCATTTTTGGTGGGGATGGTCATCTCCTATCAGGGCTCTGTACAGTTGGCTAAATTTGGGGCAGATATTTTCATTGTAGATACCGTGGCTATTTCTTTGACAAGAGAGTTGGCGCCTATGATCACAGCCATTGTCATAGCCGGGAGAAGTGGTTCTGCCTATACGGCTGAAATAGGCGCTATGAAGATCACTGAAGAGATCGCGGCTATGAGAACCATGGGCTTTGACCCGTATACTTTTTTGGTCTTACCTCGTATTATTGCGCTGATGATAGCATTGCCTCTGCTTATATTTTTTGCTGATATCATAGGGATATTTGGAGGTATGGTAGCAGCAGCAATACAGCTGGATATCTCTATGACAGAGTTTATCAATAGACTGTACGAGGTCTTGGAAGTGAAACATTATATTTTAGGCATGATAAAAGGACCGGTATTTGCTTTCATTATTGCTGCGGTAGGATGTTTTAGAGGCTTTCAGGTTTCTGACAATACGGAGAGTATCGGACAGCATACTACATCTTCCGTGGTAAATTCTATTTTTCTTGTGATTGCATTTGATGCACTCTTTTCTGTTATTTTTACGAGTCTGAACCTATGAATCCACTTATTAAGGTTGAGGGTCTTGTCACTAAGTTTGGAGAACGGACCATCCATGATGGTGTTAAACTGCATATTGATGAAAATGAGATCTATGGCATCTTGGGTGAAAGTGGTTCGGGTAAATCCGTCCTCATGAAAGAGATGATCATGCTTTTACAACCTACAGAGGGAGAGGTGAGTGTTTTAGGAATGTCATTAAATGATATTTCCTATAAAGAGGCACAAAGATTGAGGAGTGACTGGGGTATTTTGTTTCAGTTTGGTGCCTTGTATTCTTCTTTGACCATTGCTGAAAATATAGAAATACAACTGAAAGAGTTTACAAATATTTCTAAAATGATGAGAGACAAACTGGTTGCCTCAAAATTGGCACTTGTAGGCTTGGAGCCTTATGTAGGAGGACTGTACCCTTCAGAACTTTCCGGAGGTATGGTAAAGCGTGCAGCTTTGGCACGTGCTTTGGCCATGGAACCCAAATTACTTTTTTTAGATGAACCAACCTCAGGCCTAGACCCCATTGGTGCACGTAATTTTGATGCACTTATTGTAGAACTGCGTGACCTTCTGGGTATTACGGTGGTGATGATCACCCATGACCTGGAGAGTATTTTTTCTATAGTAGACAGGATGGCTGTGTTGGCAGACAAACATGTAGTAGCAGAAGGCACTTTGGAAAATGTGTTACAATCACAACATCCTTTTGTAGAAGAGTTTTTTAAAAATGAGTACACAAAAGAACGTTTTAAGGACAAGATAAAAGATGTATAGCAAAGTAAATTATACCATCGTAGGGATGTTTGTGATCATATTTGGCATAGGCATGGCATGGTTTGCCTTTTGGCTGGCCAAGTATGGTTTGCAGGAAGAGTACGCTGTATATAAAATAGAGATGAAAGATTCCATTGCCGGACTCTCTCAAAATTCCAGTGTAAAACTCCACGGGGTAGATGTAGGGCGTGTTTCAGAGATACGTATAGACCCTAAGAACATAGAAAAAATAAATATTTTTGTACAAATAAAAAAAGAAGTGCCCATTAAAGAAGATATGGTTGCTTCTACACAAATGCTTGGTGTGACAGGGCTGTTGTCCATAGAGATTCACGGTGGTAGCAATGATGCAAAGACCTTGGAGCCTACAGAGACCTATATACCCGTCATTCCGTCAAAACCCTCACTTTTTTCAAAGATTAGCGGGAATATAGGGGGATTGAGTGAAAAGCTGATTCTCTTACTTGATCGTTCTGAGAGATTGCTTTCCGATAAGAATTTAGACAAGGTCAGCAAGATCCTTGAAAATGTAGAAAACATATCTGACAAAGGTGTGGCTGTAGAAGAGAGTGCCATACAGTCATTGGAGGAGATGGACAGAACATTGCAAGAATTTAGAGACGCTTTAGCCATACTCAATAAACAATTTACACAAGCCACAGAAGATTTTAGAGAGATAAAAGAAGTCACAGTACCTACCGTTGACTCCTTAATGAAAACGAGTGAAAATTTTAATCGTGCCACATTGAAATTTGAAAAAAGTTTAGACAGAGGTGATTATAATCTTAAAAAGATGCTGGAACCTCTTCTTGTTGATATAGAAATTCTCTCAAATCAACTGGGAAGTATGACACAGGAACTAAGCCAAAGTCCCAGTGCACTTTTGTTTAAATCAAGAAAATCAAGAAAGGGGCCGGGAGAATGAATAAAGTGATTGTACTTTTATCGATCATGGTAGCCATAACAGCATGTACAAAGGCACCAGCACTGCAAATATATACCTTAGAGGTACCAGAAGTCAAGCAATACAGCAGCAGTAAATTCAAACATAAAGTCATTAAAATAACGTATCCGCAAAGCCTGCGTGAGCCAATGTCACAAAAAATGAATTTCTCTTACAGTATGAATGACCGGGGGACCTACCAAAATTCAGAGTGGTCAAACCACATGAGTAAGCTTTTACAAGGGACAATTATAGATGTTTTAGAACAGAGTAAAGTGTTTAAAGCAGTATTGTCAGACAGCAGTGCACTAAAAGAAAACTATAGACTCGAAAGCAATATATTTGCATTTGAACATAGGGTACGGGACAAGCAGTCTCATGCTGTTATTTCTGTACAGTTTACATTCATTAATGCAGACACAGGAAAACTGCTTAAGAGTAAGCGCTTCTCCTACCGTGAAGCAACCCCAAGCATAGATGCACAAGGGTATGTAAAAGCAACCAATGAAGCTATAGCCAGACTAAGCAAAGATTTACTTGCCTGGCTTAAGTCTAATTGATAGGTCTAATTTGTTTTATTGATATGTAGCGTGTACAGTTTCTATATTATAATAATATTTGATGAAATACTTATTTTTGTATAATTAAAATTGTTCATATAAGCAAAAATATATTATTATTACTAATCTTGATTATAATTAAAAGGGCTGTAGATGAATAAAAAAGTATGGATGGCAGCATTATTGGCTGGGCAGATCATGACACAGGCATATGCCGGATATGACATAGAAGTTGCAGAGACAGAAGAAGTTGAAGTAGAAGAGTCTCGTTTTTATTTAGTCACAAAAGCGTTGGCCTCTTTGGGTGAAGAAATAGAACATGGCGATGCACTTCTTGATGGTGCAGGCGGATACGGTATAGGTATAGATCTTGGTTATAGATTAGGGAATGGTTTTGCCATAGAGTATGATTTCTCTTATGCAAGAAACAGGGTCACAGAAAAAATCACAGGCCATGAAGATGAAAAGGTAAATGCCCATTATTACACCTCTTCTTTGGACCTTGTCTATGTATTTGAAGTAACAGAGACTGTAGGTATCTTCGGAAAAGTAGGGTATGAAAATGAGTGGGAAACGATAGATGCACTTGACATAGACAGTCGAGATCACGGTTTCATTGCTGGTATAGGTCTGGAAGTAGGTATCAACGAGCGTTATAAGTTTCTTGTAGAGTATGAACATTCAACTATAGACAGCCCACGTGGTGACTCTCTCTATGCTGGGGTAATGTATAATTTTTAAATGTAGATAGTGTGTTATTAGAAGTTTTCTAGTAACACTGTTTTTTCTTCCTTACTCTCTAGATCTTTCACCCAAACCGTAGCATTTTTAAGTTCATCTTCACCTATGAGTACACAGTAACGCGCAGAGACTTTGTCTGCACCTTTCATGTGACTTTTGAAACCTTTTGAATTGTACTCAAGAGTGACTTTTGTCTCTTTACGTTTAGCTGCAGCAAGAGGGAAGAGTGCTTTTACTGCTTCTTCTACCATCGCACCCATGTAGATACCTTCACGGCTTAGTTCAGGCATTTGAACTAGTTCCATAATACGCTCTATACCTATGGCAAAGCCGACAGCAGGGGTAGGTTTACCATCTAAGAACTCTACAAGTTTGTCATAGCGTCCTCCTCCTGCGATAGCTGATTGTGAACCTATGTCATTGCTTACAAATTCAAAGGCTGTTTTGTTGTAGTAGTCGAGTCCACGTACGAGGTTTGTGTCTACTTCATATTGTATGCCTGCATTGTCCAGCAATGCGGTGAGTTTATTAAAGTCTGTGTCACAGTCGTCACAAAGGTTGTTGATGAGTTTGGGTGAGTTGACCAGAAGACTTTGACAGGTTTGGTTTTTACAGTCAAGCACACGTATAGGATTTGTATCTATACGTCTGTTGCAGTCTTCACAGAGTTCCTTTTTTATTTCCGTTAGAAAAGAAACAAGATTTTGTTTGTATGGAGGCATACAGGCAGGACATCCCAATGAGTTTATCTGAAGGTCAAAGCCTATGCCCAATACTTCAAAGATCTGTGAGATCATAGTGATGATAGTAAAGTCTTCGTAGACCGAAGCTTCTCCAAAGCTCTCACACCCAAACTGGTGAAACTCTCTCAGGCGGCCTTTTTGTGGTCTTTCATAACGAAACATAGGTCCGTAGTAGTAAAACTTTTGCTTCATAGGTTGACGGTCTAGCTTTGCATGTACAAAAGCACGTACCACACCTGCAGTACCTTCAGGACGCATACACACATCGTTGCCACCCTTGTCTTCAAACTGATACATCTCTTTGGAAACGATGTCAGAACTGTCACCTACAGAACGTTTAAACAGTGCAGTCTCTTCAAGTATTGGGGTCTCTATGTACCCATAACCATATTTTTTAGCAATGTCAATTGCAGTAGTAACAATGTGAACAAAGCGTTGTGACTCATCGAAAGTGAGGTCTTTCATGCCGCGAAGAGGGTTTATCATGGTGTGTTTCCTTGCTGTAAAAGGTGCAATGCATTGTACCTTACGGTGTTTTCATGTAGGGTGCAATGCTTCGCACCAAATAATATGATGGAATTATAGCTCTAAATAGCTCAATATCTTTTGATGTATATTTTCAATGCTGTCTGTAGCATCTACTTCAAGGTAATTAATCCCCAGTTTCTGTAGGCTTTCCTGCATTTTATTTTGTACTGTTATAAGATACTCAAGTCCACGCAACTCGATGCCGTCTAATTCTTTTTCAGAAGTTCTTTGCGTGAGTGTTTCCATGTTTGTTAAAAATAAAACGATCTTGTCCGGGAAATGACCTTCAAGGGCAAACCTGTTCAGTGAAACCAATTCATCAAAATCAAAATCACCATTGGCAAGCGCATAGCCGATGCCAGAGAGAAAACCTCTGTCAGAAATAATGACTTTCTCTTTATTGGGAGCGATGATCTCTTGGTAATGTTCAGCACGGTCAGCCAAAAAAAGCAGCAGTTCAGCACGTTTTGAAGCTAAGGTATCTGCAAGCAGTATTTCTCTGGCTTTTTTACCAAAAGGAGTGCCTCCTGGTTCATGGGTAATGATGATCTCAGGATATTTTTGGGCAATGAGGTCAATTTGTGTGCTTTTGCCACAGGTGTCTATGCCTTCAAAAAGTATATACATTAGCTTTTATACCCTTGTATCATTTTAAGTACAGTAGGGTGAAGAAGATGTTCTACTTTTCCGTTAAAAGGTAAAATGGAACGTACTACAGAAGAACTGACAAAACCATACTCAAGGCTAGGCATGAGAAATACGGTTTCTAACTCTTTCTTTAAAGAGGAGTTAGCATAACCCATTTGCAGTTCATACTCAAAGTCACTCACCGCTCGAAGTCCTCTTATGATGATATTCGCATCGAGTTCATCGGAGAGGTCCACAAGAAGCTTGTTGAAACCGATGACTTTAAGATTTGAGATCTCTGTGGTACCTGCTTC
>DQVY01000145.1 GCA_015661535.1 Sulfurovum sp.
GTCATCGCTTCTATCTCATCTGCATTTTGGGCAATGATCACTTCTACATTTGGCATGAGCACTTTCAGTCGTTCGACCAAAAAACTGTTTTTAGCCCCACCCCCACAAAGCATCACAATGTCTCTGTTAAAACGCAATACTTCATTGGCTATACTTAACGCAGTAAGTTCCAAAAGTGTCCGTTGTACATCTTCTGGATTATGTGTTTTACCTGAGAGGTACTTTTGTAACCACTCTTTGTTAAATTTCTCTCTTCCTGTACTTTTAGGATAAGCTTGCGCAAAATAACTGTCTGACATCATAGCATCTAAAAGTGTATAGTCTACTACGCCGCTTTTTGCCCACTCTCCATCTTTATCGTATGGACTGCCTTGATGTGCAGCTATCCACATATCAAGGAGTACATTGCCACAACCTGTATCGTACCCGATGAGCTTCTCACCCAGAACAGTGATATTTGCCATGCCACCAATATTTACAACAGCAACAGAAGTATTAATATTTTTAAATATAAATTCATGAAATGCAGGCGCAAAAGGTGCTCCCTGACCACCAAGAGCTACATCTTTACGTCTAAAGTCTGCTACTACCGGGATGTCTATTTTGGCAGTTAAAATGTTAGGGTCACCAAGCTGCATACTGAAGGAGTACGCTCCGCTTGGCTCATGCCATAATGTTTGGCCATGTGAACCGATGGCTGTTACAGTTGAAGGGTCAATATTTTCACGTATCAGCAAGGTACCCACAGCTTGCGTAAACAACAGACCTAAACGATGGTCTATTTCCCCTACTTGTTTCAAGGTATGTTTGGCTTCGATCATCGTCAAGATATCTGTTTTAAGTGCCAGAGGTAGAGGGTATTCCAATGATGCGATAAGGGTACAAGTGTTTGCATCTATCTCACAGAGTACCACATCTACCCCATCAAGTGAAGTTCCCGACATCATACCGATGTAACGCTCTTTTTGCATAGCACGATCCCTAGTAGTAATTTCTAATACAAGTTTACCCTCTTCTGTCTCAAAAAGCCTTGACATCATTATGATATAAGCTACAATACGCAAAAGGCACCTATAAAGGGGACCTCTAAAGTACAATTCAAAAGGAAAACAATGACTTACTCAGAGTGGTTTTATGAACACGGGAACAAACATAAGGAAATTATGGAAAGGTTAACCCATTTGAGTGCCGATGAGGTCATTACCTACTTTAGGTTTGACAATATGGTAAAAAATGAACCAGACTTTTGTCCACTCTACAAAGAGAATAAAAAATGTCATGACATCCCCGAACTGAACTGCTACCTCTGTGCCTGCCCCAACTTTAAATTCAGAGACAATGGTTTTTCCAAGAGAGGTGACAAGATGCTCTTTTCAGTTTGCAGTATCAACTCAAAAGAAGGTGGACAGTTCATAAGCGATGATGCCATTCACCAAGACTGTTCCAAATGTTTCATACCTCACTATGAGTCTTACATACGACGCATGTTTGACAGAGACTGGTTTGAGATCATGGAGAATTGTGTATAAATAACTTTCAGAAACAGATGCTAGAATTATGATGCGGTACATTTGTTAAAAGATACAAATTTACCAGAAAAATTTCATGAAAAGGAAGCGTTATGGGAAAAAGAGAAGAAAAAGTAGAGCATTATACTGCTGAAGCAAAAAAATTGGGATTAAGTCTCTCTTCAGATTTGATCGAAAAAGTCACTGTGGGTCTTGGTCCATCCATTTACAAAAAAGATTCTGAGACAGTATCATGTACACAAAGTGCCGAATTAGATACCGTAAAGAAAAACTTCTTACAAAAAAAGCTTGGTCTCTCTGTGAGTGATGCAGATATGGATGCAGTCATTAAAAAGGTTTGTGAAGCCATGGGGACTTCTAACAGAAACAAATACAGAGCGCTCTTCTATGCACTTTTAACAAAAGAGTTTAATAAAGAATCTATTTACGCGTGAAAACTAAATTATCTCAATAAATGAACCGTATGTAGGGTGGTGCACTTGTGCCCACCTTTAATGTTTATCATCGGTGGGCTTAAAAGCACCACCCTACACCTTACTGTCTTCTTTCCCTAACATCATCACCCCAAATGCTACCACTGTACCACCGAGTATCTGCCAAGCGAACCCAAGCTTAAAACCCAAAACTATACCCAAGATATAAGGTTGAAGTAGAAGTACCGTCATAAAGCCAGCCAGTAGTGCTAGCGGTACTGTTGTAGCACTTCCACGCTTCGTAAATATAGCCGCCCCAAACACACCAAGCAGTCCGGTGTAGGCAAAAGCCATCACGCCAAGGGCAAAGCTAAGCAGCGGTAGTTCTGTGTATCGTTGCCAGTAATAAGAGAGCATGGCCATGGCTGAAAGTGCAATGGCAAAGAGAAGTACCGCTGTTCTTCCTGCTTTGACAAAGTGCATTTCCTCTGTGATCCCCTGTTTTTCTCTCCATGGTCTGTAAAGATCTTGTATGGCTACCGAGCTCATAGCGCCTAACACAGAGTTGGAGGAGGACAAGGCAGCTGCAACAGCACCTACGGTCACCAGTCCACGCATACCCTCCGGCATCTCATGTAGGATGTAGTACATGAAGATGGTTATTTTTTCACCTTCAAATTTTTGTACTACTTCTGTACTGAGATTTGAAAGTTCCGGGTGTTGGTAAAAGAGGTAAAGCAATAGCCCTATAGCCAGAAAGAGTATGGCTACAGGGATGGTAATATAGATGCTCATCATTAGGGCTTTTTGTGCTGATCTGCTGTCTTTACAGCTTAGAGCACGTTGTGTCATGTCCTGGTCTAAACCGTAGGCTGCAATGTTAAGCAGTAACCACCCACCTAACAATGCCCAAACAGAAAATCCACCAGACATCGACCAGTCAAGTAATCTTAATTTATTGTCCATTTGCAGTGTAGAAACGACTGTTGAAAAATCACTGTCTATCGTAATATACAAATAGACAAGTACAGCTACACCTGCCCCTATGTAGGTTACCGCCTGTATAATGTCGGAAAATATGACTGACTTCACCCCGCCAAAGTAGGCATAGGCCAAAGCACCCAACATTAAAATAGTGATGGAAATGGCCACATGGCCTGCACTGATGTCTAAAAAAAGTATCATGGATATAGCAAGTGCCCCGATGTAAAGCCTTGCACCTGAAGCAAAAAGACGACCTACAAGGAACATCATCCCTGCCTGTTTCTTTGCAGACTCTCCATAACGTATCTCAAGCAGTTCATAGACGGTTACTGCCTTGATAGCGTAAAATCTTGGTATGAGTACTTTGGCTACGAATATCACTGCCAAAAAAGCAGAAAAGTAAAACCCTAAAAAGGTGAGATCTTTCCCATAAGAGTACTCAGGTCCGCCCAAAAAAGTAGCTGCAGACTGAGATGTTGCCAATACCGAGATAGCTACGGCAAACATTGGCACAGCATTGCCACCCACAAAATAATCTCGTGTAGACTTAATTTTTGCTTGGGACAAAATGACGCTAGTAAGGGTTAATACTAAAAAATATGCACCAAAGATCGCCCAGTCAAGAGTAGAGAAAGCAGAGTTCATTATTTCCCTTTGGGTGTACGTTTGAGTCCCAGATTTTTGGTTTTACTGTATACTTTTTCCATAAATGCATCACCCGGATCATTCTTCACCGTTCTGTACCCTTTGTCTTTTTCAAGCCAAAGTGATGTTTTTTCCATCTGTCTGTATTCATGATGCCCTACAAGATATTCAATAGTAGGATATTTTGCTTTTAAGTACTGCACTAAAGCAATATTGGATTTTACCTGTGCAGGGGTGAGGTCATCTTTTTTGTTCCCTTTTCCTCCCACATTTTCAATGCCTATACTTGCGTAGTTCAAGCCAATGACATGACGTGCCATCCAGTTTTCCGGCATAAGCCTATAAATAGTTCCATCACGTGCTACAAGGAACTGAGATGAGACATTTAGTAGAGATGCTTTGGCAATGTCTTTTCTATCTGTAAGCAATTTCTCCGGCTGTAAACGTTTAAAAGATCTATCGAGATCCATCTCAGCGGTCCAATGCAGTAAAATGATCTTCGGTGTGATCTCTATAGTATCGACATTCTTTCCGTAATGTGTCTTGATATACGCTTTGGTCATCGCAATACGCTCAGGACCAAAAGCGATTGGTTTGTCTATGATCTTCAGTGCAAAAGGTGATTGTATGGGTTTGGTTGTACATACCTGCGGGGTTATTTTTTCTTCTTCTTTTGCACATGCCGTAAGTGAAAGGATAGCTAGAGAGAGTAAAAATGATTTGGTCATATTAAATCCTGTATAATTTGGAGTTATTGTAGCACATTTTACTTGTAGGGGGCAATCACTATCGTAACAATATGATCAATGAAACCTTACGCTGAAAGCGTGATTGTTTGCAAATTACCTTATGTGCTCGATAGCAATCCCACCCTAGGCATCCTCTTTGTACGACAAGAGCACAAATATTACCACCAACATAGGAATAGTCAGTGCCAAAATATAGGCAGGTGCCATCAAATAATCATGCCGGTTCAGATAGAAAAAACCTAAGATAAGTACAACATAGGCACCTATACGGTTCAAAGAGAGTGCTGCTTTGGTGTCACGTATGGTCTCAGCCAAAGAGCGTTTATTCTTTTTCATACGTGCCTTCTCCTCTTTAATAGCATCACCCAGTTCCACGGTTTCATCTTCTATTATCTCTTCAGAATACAAATCATAAGGGTCTTCTAGTTTGTCTATGGTATCTCTTGTATCGTCTATAGTGATGATGTTGTGCTCTACTCTTGCATCAACCATACGTTTATAACTTTTCATAGAAGCCAACATCACCAAAGAGGCAGATAGAAA
>DQVY01000154.1 GCA_015661535.1 Sulfurovum sp.
GAACGCAAATACCCTTCATACGCTTATGTATTTTCTGAGTTTGATGTAGATGAGTCTTACATCTATGATGATGCTTTTGTCTCTTTTGCGGCAAAGAATGAAAAAAATATAAAAAAGTTTTATACACGGGCTTTTGCACGCGGACAAGCCATTCTCCCCACGATGCAAGGCTTGCTGATAGACGATGGGGTAAGTGATCTGTTTATCTACCTCTCTATGGTGGAGTCTGGGTTCAATGAAGAGGCAGTTTCCCCTAAAAAAGCAGTAGGGTTATGGCAATTTATGGCTGCAACTGCAAAACATTATGACCTGAGCGTCTGTAGCACCTATGATGAACGCTGTGATACCGTCTCTTCAACCTCTGCAGCCATTGCCTACCTCAATAAGTTACATAAACAGTTTGGCAAATGGTATCTTGCTACCATGGCGTATAACTGTGGGGAAGGGCGTTTGGAAAAAGCCATCAAGAAAGCCGGCAGTAAAGAGTTGAGTATCTTGGTAGATGAGGAGGCGAAGTACCTCCCCAAAGAGACGAGAGACTATATCAAAAAGATCTTGCTTACAGCGATGATAGGAGAGAGTGAACTTTTGGATTATGTGGGAATACCTGTTTCATCTCAGGGCAGTATGGTACAGGTAGAAGTGAAGGCAGGCACAAAGCTTTCAGACTTAGCGAAGCTTTTAAAGATGAAAACAATGCATTTGCTGAAGATAAATACCCAATACAAAAATGGCGTAGTACCAAAAGAAAATAGACACTATACTGTAATGATCCCTGAAGAGAAGATGATGCTGTTTTATATGTACTATGATGTTGCAGAAGAGAGTATAAAAGAGATGGAGATCAAACCTTATTTTCTTTCCCATATTGTAGAACTGGGAGAGAGTTTGGATCTATTGGCTGAAAAATACGAGACAGACACAGAAGCCATAAAACGTCTGAATAAGCTTGAGTATGATGCTTTAACGGTAAATGCACTGCTTATTATTCCTGTGACAAAAGCACGGTTTGAGAAGACGTTAAATGATGAGTAAAAGAGACCAGATATTATAATACATATGGAGTAGAATACTTGGAATGACGTTTTGATAATGTTCTTTAAAATACCCTAAAAGTAAAGAAGGGAAAAAGGTCAATGCCGCCAAAACAGGATGATGATGTACAAAATGTATAGAGGCAAAGAGTATAGAGGTGATGATGTTTGCCAGTGAAAGAACAGAGTTGAAAGTATAGTGGTTTGTTTTTCTCGAAATATACCCTTGAATAAGACCACGAAAGGCAAGTTCTTCAAAGAAAGGATAGAAAAAAATAAGAAAGAAAAGTGACCAGTAATCTGATAAAACTGTGTGTATATTGACATAAGTCTGTTTAAAAATGGCAATGTAAAAGATTGCGAAGAGCGGAGTAAACAAAAAGCTTACTCCATAGCGTATGTCTAAGCGACGTAACATACTACTTTCTTAAAAGTTTTCTTGCAGGGTAAAGTAGTCCCAAGAATAGAATGATCAAGAACATCATGTCAAAACTTTTGTCCATAGGGTTGTATGAACAACCACCACCGCCGCCACCTGCAGGTGCACCATCTGTGTCTACAGGTGTATCACCTACGATTCCATGTTCATCATCTTCTTCTGGAGGAGTGACTGCTGTACCACTTGCTGTTGTAGTTGCAGTGTTCCCCTTATAGGTTGCGGTAACTATACTTCCATCAATCACATTAATGATAGCATTATTTTGCATGACATCTTCGCCATTTGTAGGCACAAGGGCAGTAAATATCGAACTGGTTTCATTTGTTTCTGTTAATGTTATTGTTTCACTGTCTCCATTGTCGGTAGTAACCAGGACAGTGATTGTATCAATAAGTGAATCATTCATATCTACACTGTCTTTTACACCTATGCTGATATTGTCATTTATAATAAATAGAGAAGGGTTTATCACTATGGTACCATCTATAATATCAGGGTATGTCGGAAGTGTTGTTTCGTATGATGGCTTATCTTGATCAAGAGCTACTTTTGGTGTAATACGGAGCGTAAATGTTGATTGCGTATATCCTGCCCCAATGACCACAATATAGTTCACGCCTACGTTCACTGTATCTTCAATTTCATCTATAGAATAAAGCGGGTCTGTTGACCATGCTAGGAATTCTTGTGCTGAGGGTTCTCCCCAATTATCTGCCTGGCCTTTATGCCATGAAGGTGTATCATTTGCAAAATCTTGAGTCGGTGTTGTTCCCCAAAATGCAACTAACTCTGCTTCTGTTTCAGGGTCATTGTCATCATCCCAAAATATACCTGTTGGTAACCATTCATAAGGTAGCCATTTTCCAAAAAGTGCTGTGTAATTACTGCCTAAAGTATTACCACTTTCTACACGATTTGTTGTTGTTAAACTAACATAGAAACCAGCATTTATTTTGTCAAAGAATCCCTCATCTCTATCATGCCTTGTATCTACTGGACCCCATAGACCTGATGAAAATTTTGCCAGTTGATTATACGTCCAGATGTCGTCACCATCATTTTCACCAAGACCCAAAGACAGCGTTAGGTTGCCATCAGGGTTGTTATCTGCACCTAAAACTTCAACTTTATATCCGTCCAGTCTCATACCTGTATAGTTATTGATTTTTTGAAAAACCTGGTAACGCATGGTCTTTGTATCAGGTGTAACATTGAAAACTATATCAATTGGATTTCCAAACTCTCCAAGTGTAACTTCGTCTACCGTAGCAGGCTGCATATTGATCTTAAAACGTTTATGCGATTGGAAGGGGCTTGAACAGATTGTTGGCACCGGCTGCACTGCATCAAGGTATCCACTCACACCTGTACCCGTATCATCTTCAGATAGAAAAGAAGTTGTCATAATACAATTTTCGGGTTTCCCATTTTTGACCTTTGTGTCGCCGTTGATGATCTTGATACCCGCAGGTTCTCCCACTGGCCAATCTTTTCCATGCAGTTTACCCATGATCGTACCATTAGGCTGATCGAATATCACTGATTCAAAAGAATCACCATATGTCATAGAATCATAACTACCATCTGTCGTGTTAAATGTTTTTGCTATTTCCGTATAATTAGTATCTGTGATCTTTACCGCTACATTCTCAAGGTTCCATCCGCCAAAACTAAATTGCTGTGATGGTGTTGTATAGCCATCTCCCGCAGTTGCACCTACAATTGTTCCAGCATACGCACTTGACCCAAGTAGTAAAGCTGCTGCTAAACTAATTCCTATCATTTTTGTTTCTATCTTTTTCATTTTCTCTCCTAGTATGTAGATACTTAATTATAGTATCATTTAATTTTTTATACATCACCTTTTTAGGTGATGTATCTGTTTTTTACATTAAAATGGCAAGGTTAAGGTGACCATAAAGTCTTGATACTCTTTTACTCTTGACAATGAAGGTTGCATCCATGCGTACTCAACTGCTATTTTCATAGGTACAATGAGGGTGAAACCATAGTCAATTCCCAGACCGATGGCATAATCTAAGTCTTTGACATTGATCTTATCCGTTTTATATTTTGGATTTCCGTGATTATCATACGTAAGATATTCATTGGTATCATTATAGTGCATGTAAGAAAGCTTAGCAATGAGTGCATCCGTTACAGACACTGCACCTTGTATAGAAAATCCTTCATTGTATCGGTTTTTTGTGTCTAATTCATCTACATCTGAATTGATACCAGAGTATTCAAGTGTATTTTTAAATACCTTTGTTGCAGCGAGCATCACTTCATGTTCCATAATGCTCCCTTCTATCTGTAGGTCAATTCCGTAGGTCTCTCTTTTGATACTTAGAGGTGAAGTAGCAGCAACAAGATCACCACCTTTCATAATAAAACCACCCAAAATAAAGTTGAAGTCACTATACATATATTCATAAGCGATTCTTGCAAAGGGAATGAGGTTGTCTCCCATGTCATAAATAACCCCATCTTGTGCTGGTGCGTACATTCCTACTGTGACAAAAAGGTGGTCATTTTCATTAAAAAGTGCATCTCTGTCATAGTATGCCTGTAAACCTGTTGCAGCTTGTGCCCCTATCTTCTGCTTTTGTACCGTATTGTTATAGATCTTCATGTCGAACATTCTAAGCGGTTTGTAAAGTCCTGTGTTGTAGAACTCCATACCTGCAAATGCTCCAAGTTCTGCAGTGGAAAAGAAAACAGCTCCAAGGTAGGCATTGTCATCCATGGCATGGGCATAGACTGCTTTACCTTCTATAGATTTGCCTTCTTTTACTCTTTGACCTAGTTTAATGATGGCACCAAATTCATCTGATATACGACCACCAAGGTGGGCTTGAACAGAACGTAAAAGAGAAAAATCTCCTGCATTGGTCCCGTCATCAGGGATATTTCCTTTTCCATCAGGTTTGTCATATGTCCTGTTGTACTTAGATTTGATCAACAGAGATGGATTGATGTCGGTATTTGCCATGAATCCGTTATTTGTACTGTTGAGGTCTTTCACCTTTTGACTGATGGTCATCCCCGAAGCTGCAAACTTTCTACCAAACTTGTTCAGTCTTGGCATTTGCTGTGAGTGACATGCAACACAGTCCAGTCCTGTTTGTGTACCGAACATTGGCATGGCCTCTACTGTTTGTGTGAACACGCTTATACTTAACGCAGTTGCGAGTGCAATATGCGAGCTTTTCCCTATTTTCATTTTTTCCCCTTTATATTTGTTTTATACGATTAAATTGTAGCATAAAAAATTTTCAAAAACATCACCTATTAGTGTGATAAATGTGATTTTTTAAGACTTTAACTATAAAATAGTAAAAATAAAAATAAAAAAGTACAAAATAATGACAGAGATAAAAGATATAGAAGTATTACAAAAGATCATAGACTTTCAGTCCTGTATTATTGAGGGCAAGACTGTTAAGAGTATCTTACATAAGCACAAAGCATTTTTTCTTGAGAAGTCTGGTGCAGATGTGATTACCTTGTATATGCATGAACACAGCATAGTCAATCCGGAATATATTTTGGAAGAGGACAGGGAGTTTGAACATCTTATTCACAAATACATTTTCTCTAAAAAAAATTTTAAATGGAACAAATTTGTAGAAAACTGTAATGCCTACTTCGCTTCAGGGCTCAGTCATGAAAGAGTCACGGAGATGTATCAGATCTTTAAAGGGTATATGACAAAAAAAGAAGCAGATGCTTTTACCAAAGAGTTGAACATAACATCTGCAGTTATTATTCCTATTTATGCATTTGGCGACCAAGAGATCATGGGGTATTGTTGTTTTGTTTTTAGGTCTGATCATGAGCTGGTGATGGAAAAACTAAGAACTTTGCAAGTGCTTTTTCAAACACTGGTTAGACCTTTATACGATAAAAAGTATAATACCATTTACAGTAAATGTATTCGAATAGATGAAAATATGAACTTTTTGACAAGTAAAGAGAAGAAGATCGTGAAAAAGGTATTGGCAGGGCACTCTTATGCAAATATAGCAGAGGTTTTGAATATATCTATCAATACGTTAAAAACACATATGAAAAATATATTTAATAAATATGCAGTAACATCGAAAATAGAACTTTTTAACAAGTTCCATATACGGGTTAAATAAGGAGAAGAAATGAAAATAAGTAAAACAGTGTGGTTAGTTTGTTTAGTAGGCACGGTATTGAATGCATCTGGGGCTTCACTTTACAAACAAAAATGTAAAAGCTGCCATGGCAGTCACGGTGAAAAAAAAGCCATGGGAAAATCGAAAGCTATTCATAAGATGTCTGTCTCTGCTATAGAAAAAAGTATGTATGACTATGCTTCAGGTAAGAAAAAGGCAATGTCTTATGTAGTGAAAGTAAAAAAAGATTTTGTACATGGACACAATGACAAAACGTTACATGCACTTGCCGTCTATATTCATGGGCTCTAATAGTTAAGCCTTCATACTTAATTCACACTTCTGTTTTATACTTGGCAACACTTAATTTAAAGGATAAGCCAATGAAAAGCATAGCAGAAGAAAAAAACAAACTAAATGAGAGAAGAGGGTTTTTCTCAAGAATGTTCGCCACAGGTGTTGTTGGAATAGGACTGATGTCGACATCGCTGGAAGCAAAAAACGCTGCTAAGACCACAATACTTACAGAAGCACAAAAAGAAGAACTTTTTTTCATTTATGAAGAAGAGAAATTGGCACGTGATGTGTATATTACCTTGGGTGAGTTGTATCCGGATGAAAACACTTTTGCAAGTATTCAGCTTTCAGAGCAGAGACATATGGACGCGGCAGAGGCACTGTGTGAAAAGTATGGTGTAGATATCAGTATGGTGGATGAGTCACGTATTGGTTTCTTTACTTTGGAAGAACTTCAGGAACTCTATGATGGATTGGTCGAACAAGGCAGAGAAAGTCTTTACGGCGCGTTGGAGTCGGCTATTTACATAGAAGAGCTAGATATCGGAGATTTGACAGAACTCATAGAAGAGACAGGTATGCCTTCAGATATTGTTAAAGTGTATGAAAACCTTAGAGAAGGGTCTTACAATCACCTTGAAGCATTTCAAACATCGATCAGCAGAGTAAACACTTAAAAAGAAGCAGGCCAAAAGTAAAGTTATTTTATTTTTGGCCAGATCAATCTAAATTCACTTCCCTTGGAGACTTCAGAATCGACAGTTATTTTAATATGATGTTCTTTACAGATCTCCGAGACAATGTCTAACCCCACACCAAAACCGTTAGAGGTTTCAAAACGCTTGAAGATCGTTTTTTGTTTCTTCTTTTCTATCCCTACACCATGATCTTTTACACATAAACACGCTTCTGTCAGGGTGACATCTATTTTCCCGTCTTGTTTGGAAAACTTAATGGCATTGGACAGCAGATTGTCCAAAATGAGCGTGAGTTTTCTCTGGTCAATATGGCAGATGACCGAATGCAGGTCACTTTTCAGGGTAATACCTTTAAATCGCATGAAGGTATCAATATATTTTAGACGCTCTTCGAGTACAACTTTGACATCAATGGCATTTTTTTCATAAGCAATGTGTTCATGAAAAGAGATATAAGTAAGGTCGTTGTAGAGATTTGAAAGGGTTTTTGTTGCAATCTCTATGCGGTCAAGAGAACGTAACTGTTTTGGTTTGAGGTTTTCTTTGTCAAAGTGTTCATAGGTCATCAAGATCGTACTGATGGGGGTGTTCATCTCATGGGTACTGTTTTTAATGAATGTTTTGAGTGCATCGATGAGGTTTTGCAGCGGATAAAGCATGATCTTGGAGAGAAGTATGGCGATAAATACTAAAAAAGCGATCGCAACGAGTGCAAATATGCTCATTTGGGAGATGACTTTTTGCAACGCTTCTTTCGGGAATTCTTTCATAATGACAATATATTTGACGCCAAGGTATTGTTTGTTCAGTGTTTCTATAAGATAGTACATTTCGTCTTTGTTATAAAAGAACTTAGAAAGGTCTATGTCCGCATGGCTGAGCGTAGAAGCGATGCGCTGCTCCTGATTGTTGTAGAGTGCAATGTCGTAACCGTCTTCGGCAAAGACAAATTCTTCCTGGTCACTAAGATGGTAGTAGGCCAATTTGCTGTTGATGTCTTCAGCTTTGTACTGCATCCCTACGCGCATATCTTTAATGATACGCTCCTTTTCACTCTGATAATAAAAATACCCTATGATTCCACCGAGAATGGCTGTAGAGAAGAGGTAGATAATAAGAAAAAAGATCAGTGACTTTGTGCCGGCTTTCATTCTTGATATCTGCATGGTCAATCCACTTGCATCTCAAACCTGTACCCACTTCCTCTAACATTGTGGATGAGGTTCTCCCCTAAACGTTTACGCAGGTTTTTGATATGTGCACGTAAAGATTCGGAGGAGGGTGTTTCGTCATAATCCCATAACACAGTGTTGAGTGTTTCAAATGTGAGGACCTCGTTGGGGTGTTTCAAAAATGCTTTGAGTGCTTTGAGTTCTTTGGCGGGAAGAAAAACAGTGTTTCCTTTGTGCAGAAGCAGCTCTTTGTCAATGTCAAAAGAGAGGTCTTTGCTGATCTGTACAGTTTGGGAACGGGCCTGTGTATAGTGCCGTTTCTGTAAGTTCTGCATACGTAAAAGAAGCTCTGCCAACTCAAAAGGTTTTTTAATATAGTCATCGGCACCGCTTTCAAAACCTGCTGAGACATCTTCAATATCGTTCAGTGAGGTAATGAATATCGTAGGGGTTTTGTCTCCTTCCTCTCTTAACATTTTAAGCAGGTCAAAGCCTTTTATGGCAGGTACATTGACATCGAAAAGGTAGATATCGTATTGTGTTTCATAAGCAGCAGACAATGCCTCTTCCCCATCGTAGACAAGTATGACATCATTGTCATTATCTTCAAGATATTCCAATATAATGTCTGAGAGGGCCAGATCATCTTCAAGTAGTAAAATTTTCATGCTGCCTCCTTATGCTTGTATCTTTCTTATGATACTACGAAAATCATATGAACTTAGTGTGAATTTTATGTTTGAGACACTTTAGAGATACCCTTTATAATGATTTCACACTAAGCGTGTATAATTAGAAAAAATTTTAGAAAGGTACAGTAATGATGAAAAAAACATCTCTATTTATCTGGGTCATACTTTTTACTGTTTCCCTGCAGGCAAAAGAGTCTGCTAAAAAACATAAAAATGAGAAAAAATACTATTTTACTTTTGTGGACAGTTATGCAGAGATGGAAAAGAAAGAGAAAGAAGAAGTGTTTAGCTATGAGAACAAGTCTCGGTTCAAATTCAGATTCCAGTCCTCTTTGGCAGATGGTGCCAACAGAGCCAACCCAGGAGGCGGTGCAGGTTCTGGCGCAGGTTTTTCTGGAGGTGCCCGGGGTGCTTCCGGTATGGGTGGAGGCAGTGCCGGACAAGGTGGCGGTCGAGGCGGAAAAGGGCATTAAAGATTTATATTAAGCGCTGTCTGACAGCTATGGCAAGCAGATATAAAGTCAAATAAAGAGATAATATCTACCTAAATAAAAAGTATATAATTGAGGTATAATGAAGCGTCTACTTCCACTCATCATGATCATTTCTTTGGCTGCTTTTACCTCCTTCTTTTCAGGCTGTTCTTCCAAAAGAGTACATAAACCTCATAAAACAAAATATACCTCTGAAGCAAGACACAAAGCAACCATGCGTTCTTACAAGGTAAGAGGGAAGAAGTATAATCCTACCTATGTATCGGTAGGACAGGTGCAAAAAGGGATCTCTTCCTGGTATGGACCAAATTTCCATGGCAAACGTACCAGTAATGGTGAAGTCTATAATATGCACGCCAGAACAGCGGCACATAAAACATGGCCTATGGACACCATGGTCAAGGTCAGGAACCTGCAAAATGGAAGAAGTACCACGGTGCGTATCAATGACAGGGGACCTTTTGTAAGAGGACGTATCATTGACTGTTCCTACAAAGCGGGTAAAGAGATAGGGCTGGACAGAATGGGGATTGCAAAAGTCTCCATTGAAGTACTTGGCTTTGCAGGAAAAATTCAGTCTAAAGCAAGCACAGCCAAAGCAAAAACACGTGTAAAACTTAGTAACTTTGGTGTACAGGTAGGTGCCTTTAAACGTTATGCCGGTGCACAGATCTATAAGAAGAAGCATGCAAGCTTTTACCCAGGGTATAAGACAATTGTAAAGAAATTTGCTGATGTAGACGGCTCAGGTGAACCTTTGTACAGGGTTTGGCTCATGGGCTTCGGGTCTGAAGACGAAGCAAGAGACTTTAAGAACAGTCATGACCTTGCTGGTGCATTCATAGTTAGAAATTAAGGATAAAAAGATGATAGAAGTAACAAGAGAAACCAAAGAGACACAAATTTCGGTAAAACTAAACCTTTACGGCACAGGAAAAGCGAAAATAAACACAGGCGTAGGTTTTTATGACCATATGTTGGAAGCCTTTACCAAACATGCACATATGGACATGGAAGTCTCTTGTGTAGGAGATACCCACATAGATGACCACCATACGGTGGAAGATGTGGCCATCGTGATAGGACAGGCTTTACGAAAGGCTATTTACCCTGTGCAAAGCATTGAACGTTTTGGTAATGCAACCGTGGTGATGGATGAAGCGAGTATCACCTGTGACATTGACCTTTCCAACCGTGGTTTCCTTGTGTTTGAACTGCCTATTGGCGGGAAAGTAGGAGATTTTGATGTGGAATTGGTAGAAGAGTTCTTTAAAGCCTTTGCCTTTAACCTTCCTTTGACACTGCATCTCATTTATAACCGCGGGAAAAATAAACATCATATCATTGAGGGGGCGTTTAAGGCATTGGCAGTGGCATTGCGCCGTGCTGTAACGGTCAATGAGAATGCGGGCATTCCAAGCACTAAAGGTGTACTGTGAGCATTGAATTAATAGTGCTCGATGTAGATGGTACGATGACAGATTCCCGTATTACCTATTCTGAGAATGGTGATGAGATCAAATCGTTCAATGTCAAAGACGGATTGGCCATAGCTTCATGGAGAAAGCTCGGGAAACAGGTAGCCATTATTACAGGGCGCAGTTCTGACATTGTGGCAAGACGTGCCAAAGAGTTACACATAGAACACTTTTATCAGGGGATACACAATAAAAAAGAGGTACTGGACACACTCCTTCAAAAGTTAGACCTTAGCATGGAAAATGTAGCCGCAATAGGGGATGACCTAAATGATATGTCCATGCTAAAAGCCGTCAATACCTCTTTTGTGCCAAGAGATGCCTCTGTTTATGTCGATAGAATTGCAACAGTGATACTCACTAAAAAAGGTGGGGACGGGGCTGTACGTGAGATGATAGAACATCTTATTAAACAAGAAGGGTTGGAAGAGCAGTTCCTGGAGCTATGGGATTAAAATTTTTGATCATTGTGTTGATCGCTAGCATCATTTCCGTGTCTCTGCTTGTGGAGTTGCGTAATACAAAGGATAAAAAGCAGGCCTTTACCAAAGACCTTGAATTTACCAATACCACCTTTACAGAAGTCAACACGGAAAAAATGCAGGGTTGGACCTTTGGTACATATGGGGAACGTGACCGCGGCGTATTGAAATTGGACAATGTGGTGTTCCATACAGACAACATAGAATCTTTGGTAGCCAAAAAAGGAAAATACATCAAAGATGTTCTTTTTCTTGATGGTGATGTGGTGATGCAGGAAAAAGACGGATATACCTATAAAACCCAGCATGCAAATTACCATCAAAACACTGAGATACTGAACATCACAGCACCATTTACTGCGGTGCGCGGTAATGATGTTATGGCAGGGAAAACATTAAAATACAACACGGCTAAAAAAGAGGCTTTTGGTACCCGTGTAGATGCGGTACTTTATACCACTGAAAAGTAATATAATGGTACAATACCAGATCAATAGTATAGGGGTTTTGAGTGAATTTTTTTAAAGTAATACTTTTTTTACTGCTTACGGGAGCTGTTTTTGCACAAAAAGTTGAAATCACCTCTACCACTATGCATGCAGAAAACCTGAAAAAAGAAGTACATTTTGTAGGGGATGCGAAAGTAAAAAAATTAGATGACTGGCTGCATGCGGATGAGATCATTGTATACTTTGACGAGAACAATGAAACAAAAATGTATGAAGCCATAGGATCGGTCACTTTTGAGTTTAAAAAAGAGTTACGTCATTATACGGGCAGTGCGGACAAGGTTACCTATTATCCTAAAAAATCTGTATATCACCTGCAAGGTAAAGCGATTATTGATGACTTGATAAACAAGAGTCATGTGAATGGTGACGAGATCACACTTGATATGCTCAGTGGTGATGCAAGTGTAAAAAGTAACAAGAAGAAGCCAGTGAAGTTTATTATTGAAATGAAGGAAGAGAAATGAGTACGCCTCGTGTTGTAGAAGCAACGTTTATAAAATCTGCACAAAGTATAGCAGACTCACTCCCTGAAGATATGTCTGAAGTGGTTTTTTTAGGCCGTTCAAATGTAGGGAAAAGTTCGACATTAAACTCATTGACACAAAGAAAAAACCTGGCTAAATCTTCAGCAACACCTGGTAAAACACAGTTAATAAACTTTTTTGAAACAAGATACCTGTACAACGAAGAGAGTTATCCTGTTCGTTTTGTGGATCTTCCTGGTTTTGGGTATGCAAAAGTTTCTAAAACCCTAAAAGAAGTATGGCAGAAAAACCTCGTAGAGTTCATACAGCATCGTGTCTCTATACGTCTTTTTATTCATCTTCGCGATGCACGTCACCCGCATGCACAAATTGATGATGATGTGGAAGCGTACATTTCAGAGTTTATCAGACCTGACCAGAAGTATTTGACTGTTTTTACCAAAATAGACAAACTCAACCAAAAAGAGCGCAATAAACTCAAACGGGAGTTTCCTGGTTCCATCACAGTCTCTAACTTAAAGAAGAATGGGCATGATCGGGTCCACCAAAATATTCTACAGACAATTTTTGATGTAGGGGATGAGGTAGAGGCGTGATAGCACTTGTTAAGGCAAAACTGAGCGATATTCCTTCGATGCAGGCTTTGGTTGCTGCGGAAGTGAAAGACGGGATCATCCTCAATCGTACAGAAGATGAAGTAGCAACGAATATACGCTCTTATGTGTTGGCAAAAGAGGGTGAAAAGCTTATTGGCTATGCTGCCTTGCACATACATTCCACACGATTGGCAGAGATACGAAGCCTTATTGTAGATGAGGCATACCGCGGTCAAAAAGTAGGGCAGCGTTTGGTAGATTTTACCTTAAAAGAAGCGAAGGCATTAGGGGTAGAAGAGGATGTACTGGTGTTAACCTATTTGCCGCTTTTATTTCAAAAACTGGATTTTAAAGAGATAGACAAAGAGGTGATACCTGAACATAAGATTTGGGCAGACTGTATCAAATGTATCCATTTCCCTGTTTGCAATGAAGTGGCACTGGTCTATAAATTGTCTTGATATGAATTTAAATGTATTTACACTTTCCAAACCTTTGATCTGGCTCTTCATTTTACTCTTTGTCCTGTTCTACCCTATGCTGATCTCTATTTATGTGTTTTTACCTTTGTTCATAGGGGTGATAGCATATGTCTTGATCCGGGGATTGGAAAGAGGTAATTTTTCTGCGGTACTGGTAGCTATTGTGTATACGATCAATCTGGAAGTAAATCTCTCTCTGCCATTGTTTTTTATTCTTATTGTCACACTCCTTTTTTACGTGCTGATCTATCCTTCTTTAACCTATTTTCACAAGTGTAAAGTATGTACACCTTTACTCTCTGTGATACTTGTGGACCTCTTATATTTAGGCAGTCTTTTTGCGTATGATTTTGTATTTCAGACACAAAGTATTTTTCTAGATACTATTTTACTCTACTCTTTTATAGTAGATATGCTTGTTGTGGTGATCTTATGAGATATAAATTTATCATAGTGGTTTTTCTTATTTTTTGGGCTGTGATGATCACTCGTTTGTATCATGTGAGTATCAAATCCAATTTTTACTATGAAGGTCTAGCAAAAGACAATGTAGAAAGAAAGCTCTATCTGAAGCCTGTAAGAGGTGAGATCAATGACATACATGGTAAGCTCCTGGCCATGAACAGGATAGGGTTCTCACTCCTTATTGCACCACATTTAAAGTTAAAGGGTGAACCTTTGGCCAAGGTGATAGATACCTTGGTAGAGACCTTTCCTGACCTCAATAAAACAGTGATGCTCAAGGTCTATAAAAAACACAGTTCGGCCTATAACCATAAGTATATCAAGGTCGTTGATTTTATACATTATGCCGATATGATGGGTGCCTATCCAAAGTTGAGTCTGGTAGAGAACCTGCATATTGAAGCGGAGACAAAGCGCTATTATCCTTATGGTAAGATCTCAGCACATATTGTAGGCTATACAGGACGCTCCAATAAAAAAGAAAATAAAAAAGACCCCGTTGTAGATGAAGTGGGAACTGTGGGTAAAAGTGGTTTAGAGCGTTATTACAATCATGTGCTGCAGGGTGAACTGGGTTTTGAAGTCTCTAAGGTAACGGCAACAAACAAAGCCATAGAGGTTTTAGAAAGAGAAGAACCTAAAGACAATCAGAACATACGCCTCAATATCGATATAGACCTGCAAAAAATGATCTATGAGCGTTTTGGCAAGCAGACAGGTGTGGCCATTGTCATGCGTACCAATGGAGAAGTACTCTCTGCAGTGAGTTACCCCTCTTATGACCCAAATATGTTCGTCGGGGGTATTAGTTTCAAAGATTGGAAAGCCTTGCAAGATGACCTGGCACATCCTTTTACCAATAAGTTCATTCATGGAACTTACCCTCCCGGTTCAGCGATAAAAATGTCTATGGCACTGGCATTTGATAAAGCAAAACCTAACATTTTGTCCAAGACAGAATTTTGTAACGGCCATATTACCATAGGTAAAAGTTCACATAAATTTAGATGTTGGAAAAAATATGGACATGGTGCCGTGCCTTTACGTAAAGCCATACGTGAGAGTTGTGATGTCTATTTTTATAAAAAAAGTTTGGCTGTAGGTATCAATGCTATGGCAAAAAACCTGCGTACCTTTGGCTTTGGTGTGAAAACAGGCGTTGATCTGCCACGTGAATATGCAGGGGTGATGCCAGACCAGGAATGGAAGCGAAAACGTTTTAACAAATCATGGTACAGGGGTGAAACGGTGATCGCAGCTATAGGACAGGGCTATGACCTTGTGACGCCTTTACAGGTGGCACGTAATACCGGGCTTTTGGCAACCTCTTACCTTGCCACACCGTATATAGCCAGAGAGATCGATGGGGTAAAAGTTGAGCCGGTGGTAAAATATATTCCTTTTGATGCCTACAACATAAAAGAGATCAGACACGGGATGTATGATGTGTGTAATACACCGGGGGGAACTGCCTATAGAACGATGAGTAAACTGCCCATCACTGTTGCAGGTAAAACGGGGACATCACAGGTAACGTCCATTCCTCAGTCAACAGTCAATCGTTTAAAAGAACATGAATTGGCCTATTTTCACAGATCTCATGCCTGGATCACGACCTACGCTCCTTATGATGACCCTAAGTATATCGTTACGGTATTGGTAGAGCATGGCGGACACGGAGGAAGTACTTCCGGTCCTATTGCAGCAGATATCTATAAATGGCTCTATACACATGGGTATTTTTCTCAAAAAGCTGCGGGAATGGGTATCTCTACGCCTCCTGAAGCTACAGTAGAGAACAATGTAACCGTCGATGTCTATACCGAAGCAGAGATACGCAAGGTCAAACAAAAAGCGGCGAAGAAACCTAAAGTCTATAGACGGCCAAAACCTGAAGCTTTAGACCTTTTTTAACCCTTCCCTTACATGTTTTGCAGGGTATTGTTTAAAAAGAGTCCAAGAATAATAATGAGGCTGATACCTGCAGACTTGGTGTAGAGTTTGTTGGCTGTAAGAAATACAAGCAGCAGGGTTGCAACGATCATCGTACTAATATCAAATATATAGGCAGAAGCATCAACTTCAAGAGGGTTGGTAAAGGCTGCTGCCCCTAAAACAACAGTCGTATTTGCCATATTGGAACCAATGATATTCCCTATGGCCATGTCGACTTTTCCTTTGATCGCAGCAGAGATGCTCACCACTAATTCAGGAAGAGAGGTACCAAGAGAGATCATGATGATCCCTATGATCCATTCTGAAATGCCAAAACGTTTTGCGATCTCAGAAGCACTTTCAATAGAAAAGTGAGCACCTACGATGACCAGAAGAAGACCTGCAACAAGAAAAGGGATGGTCGATACCCATGAAAATGTATCTTCTTCCAACTCCTCAAGCTCTTCGAGAACATCTTGGGGAATGTTCTTGGCATCTTGCAGAAGAAACATAAGGTAGGCACCCATAAGCAGAAAGAGCAAAGACGCATCAAACCTGTCTATGACGCCATCGAGTATCATGAGGAGAAAGACGAGTACAGGTACCAGTGCCCAAGTACTGTCTTTGGCAAAAAAATCTCTGTCGGGGTTAATGTTCTTGGCAATGATAAAGACAGTAGCAAGTACCAGTGTTATGTTCAGTATATTGCTTCCAATGACATTGGCTATGGCTATAGTCGGTTTTCCATCCATACTTGCAGCAATGCTGGCTGCCATTTCGGGAAGAGAAGTTCCAAGTGCAATGAGTGTTGCACCAATAATAAATTCAGGTATATTGAATTTGAGTGCGATACGTTCACTCTGATGTATGAGCAGGTCTGCTCCCCAGATCAATACGCCCATGGCGATGACAAAAATAACAAAATCCATACGATTACTCCATTCTTACGATAAGACTTTTTGGTAAATCAAACTGTTTAATGAGTGCTGCTTCTCTTTCTCTCATCTCTCCACTGTCCACTTCATGATCAAAGCCAAGCAGATGAAGCATGCCGTGTATGAAGAGTAAAGAGAGCTCATCTTGCACAGAATGTCCGAAAAAAGATGCTTTCTCTTTCACAAAAGATGCTGCAATAACAATGGACCCCAAAGGCATCCCAAAAACAGATGCTTCTGTAAAAGGAGCATCCAGAGGAAAAGAGAGTACATCTGTCGTACTGTTTTTGTCTCTGTACGCTGCATTGAGTGCCTGTATGCTTTCATCATCGGTAATAATGAGTTCTACTTCTTTTGCAGAGAGTGCCTGCGCAATCTCCTCAAGCAGATCGATATTTACTTCCAATGTGGTTTGATTATCCAAGTCTATCATGCTCGAAGTTTACCCAAATCTTGGTAAAATGGCAGTAAATAATGCCTAAAGGATCTCTATTATGAAGAAAACAGCTGTATGCATCATCTCTGGAGGGATGGACTCTGCTTTGTCCGCAAAAATAGCAGAAAGAGAGGGTTATGAGATCGTTGCTTTGCATTTTAACTATGGGCAGAGAACAGAAGAGAAAGAGTTGGCGTGTTTTCGTAAAGTGGCAGCTTCTGTGAATGCCAGTGAAAGTTATGAGATCGATCTGCCTTTCTTTGAACAGATAGGGGCATCTGCTTTGACAGATAAAAACATAGAAGTACCTACTACTGGTATAGAAGAGGGGGTACCTGTGACCTATGTGCCTTTTAGAAATGGTATATTTCTTTCTATTGCTGCTGCTGTTGCAGAAAAGCATGGTGCAGAAGCACTCTATATAGGTGTGGTGGAAGAGGACAGTTCGGGGTATCCTGATTGTCGTGAGAGTTACATTAAAAAGATGCAAGAAGCGATAAACTTTGGTACCAAAGAGGAGACAAGGTTAGAGATAAAAATGCCTTTGGTTACTTTGAAAAAAAGTCAGATAGTCCAAAAGTCTTTAGATCTGGGGGTCCCTTTAAAAGATACCTGGTCTTGTTATAAGTCAGAAGACCTGGCTTGTGGTGTGTGTGATTCGTGTAGGTTACGTCTGCGTGGGTTTGAACAGGCAGGTGAGCTAGATCCTATTGCTTATGCATAGGATCTATTTTTTAAAAGTTATTGGCTATAAAGTTAAATTCATATCTGTAGTTAGGCAGTTTTGATGTACCTTTGGCTACGTATTGTTGTTTTGTGATCTGTCTGTCCCACAATAGATACATATTGTTGTTAAACCATCGTTTGCTCTCTTCACTGGTCAATACCGGAGCAAAAGATTTATAGTTGGCATCTTTCTTTGTGAGTAGACCAACCTTGCGTTGTTCTTGTTTAAAGAGATTTACTTTATACTCTGGTGCATTGTCATAAGCGACAGTTCCCTGTGTATAGTTTTTGGATGCTGTACCTGTATTTGAAGATGTGAGTGAATCTAAGGTATTGGTACATCCTGTAAAAGCGAAAGCCGCAACTATTGCAAGGCTAATATATGATTTCATTTTTTCTCCTATATGAATATTTTATGCATTATTCTAGCTAAATGACATTAAATTACTATGCTATACTTTCGAAAAAGTAAAGGTTCCCTCTCTATGATAATCTCCTCGGCATCAGAAAAATCGAAAGAGGCAGTAGATCTTTTTTCGGGTTTACAGGTTTATTTTGTATCAAAAATAAATGCTTTATCCCTGGAGTTTGGAGAAGGAAAGTCTTGCTGGTCTCATGTATGGGAATGTGACAAAGGAAAACAGGGTGGCGGAAAATATTATGAATCACGAGATAAGCAACTTTTTGATCAGCTTTGTATTCAAGTATCAGATATAAATGAGATCGTACGATTTTCTGCTACGGTACATCCAAAGAATCCCCATTTGCCTTCTTTGTCCCTTTCTGCTTCATGGGGAAAGTTAAAGGCTAAAAAAACATCTTGGTACCTAAGTGTCAGTCTTGATCCTTCCATTATGAACGAGTCTTCTTTTGAAAAGAATATTTTTTCTGAATCCGTACAAAAATCAGCAGGTGGTTTTTACAAAGAAGGCATAGTAAAGGGTGACGATTATTTTTTTATTCCCGAAGCAGGGCGACATCGAGGGGTGTTCCATTATTGTCTAGAAAATCATCATGCAGAAAATTTTGAAGAGGAGAAGGCATTTATTTTATCGTTGTTTGAAAGTTCTATGGATGCCTATGTTTCCATTTTTTCTACAAAACAGCACTTACAAAGTAGCTATAGTGACGATAAAAAAGAAGAGCAGCTTGCCTATCATACCCTTTACCTTTTTTATCTCTTGATGAAAGACGGTGACACAGCATCTGCTTTGCTTACTTGTACCCGCAATAATACCAGTATGTTGGCTTCTTTGCCTTCTTTTGTCAATAAGGATATTTTAGCACTATGGCTAGAAAAAGTAGATGCTCCTCAAGATATGCTGTTGAAACAGATAATGAAAATATTGCCAAATGCGGTACCGACACCTGTGGATGAAAAGAGTAAAGTGAAATTGGTGCAGGCTATGGTGAAACACTATAACAAGTATCCTCATAACAAGCAGTCGGATATTTTTTAAAAAGAGAATTTTCCTTCTGTTCTGTTTTTATGTATTTTGTCATAAGAGCCTATGCTTCCATTCATGGAGATATAGACAGCATTTTCTTCCAGCATATTGAGATAGCCATAGGCTGCGCAGAAATTTGCTGTGGCTTCAACCGGGTCTATACAGTAGGGTACCATTGCGCCGGTTAAGATAATGGTTTTTTCAAGTTCGGCATCAGCCAGGTACTCAGCGGTAAGTGCCATAGTATCTGTACCATGCACGATGATGATATAACGATATTCGGATTGATGTATGGTACTTAGCAGCTCCAATCTGTCATGATTTGTGATCTCCAGGGAATCTTTACCTATGATGTTAAGTATTTCAAATTCACAGAGCCATTTAACGGCTATCTCTTTTACTGCTTTGGATGTTTTGTCTACCTCAAGCGCGCCACTTTTGGGGTTATAATGCTTGTTAAAAGTACCGCCGGTGCTGATTATCAATATTTTCTTCATAATGGTCTTTCATTTTTGTATTTAGATGTTAAAATAACATAATTTATTTTTGGAGCAGTTGAATGGTAATGAAGGGCAAAAAAGGTGTTATTTTAGGCATCGCAAACAAAAAGTCTATCGCGTATGGTATTGCGAAAGCATGTCAAGAGCAAGGTGCTGAGATGGCTATCACTTTTTTAAATGAAAGATTTGAACAAAAACTTACACCTATCGCTGAAGATCTTGACTGCAGCGCACGACTTTACCCTTGTGATGTTTCTAAACCAGAAGAGATAAAAGCCTTAAAAGCGTCTCTTGAAAAAGATATGGGTCAGATAGATTTCATCGTACACTCCATTGCTTTTGCACCAAAAGAGGGGCTCTCCGGACGTTTTTATGACATCTCCAAAGAAGCCTTTGATATTGCTATGGACATTTCTGTCTATTCGCTCATTGAAATTGTACGTGAGTTAAAGCCTATACTCTCTACCTCTTCTTCTGTGCTGACACTCTCTTATTATGGTGGGGTAAAGTACATACCAAACTACAACCTTATGGGTGTGGCTAAAGCAGCATTGGAGATGACCACTAAGTACCTGGCAGAAGATTTGGGACGTGACGGTATACGTGTGAATGCTATCTCTGCCGGGCCGATTAAAACATTGGCAGCAGCAGGCATAGGTGACTTTGGCTTTATGCTTAAATGGAACAAAGCACATGCCCCACTAAAAGAAAATGTGACCATTGGGCAAGTAGGTAACTCTGGTATGTATTTGCTCTCAGACCTCTCTTCCGGTGTGACAGGTGAAGTGCATTATGTAGATGCAGGGTATAACATTATGGGTATGCCGGCAGTAGAGTTTGATGATGCAGGTAAACCGCATATTGCCTGGAATGGTGAGTCTAAGTAACTTGTTTAAATTTCCGCCAAGGAAGTAATAGCAGTGATGCTATACTCATCATAAGTATGAGTACAGTATCACTCAAGTGTTTCATAAGCCACAATAAGATTTTCCACACTTCCCCTTTATATCCTGCTTTGCTATAGGCTTTGATGCGTTTCGTGCTTTTGATGAAGTTCTTTTCTCCCCCTTTAATGAGGTGTACAAAGCCTGAGCTACCATAGGTTGAAGCCAGTGCTATGGTTTTGGTATCTATCTTTTTTAATTTTTTTGCTTCAGTGAGTATTTTTTTGTCTGAGAGTTTTAGCAGAGGTAGTGTGTTTTCACCATAACGTTTAGAGAGTTTACTCAGACCCTGAAGTTCTTTGAAAGAGCTTGTTCTTGAAAGCAAGAGAAGTGTCTGACGCAGACCCACAGTAGTACGCAGGTTTTCAAGATTTTTAAAAAGAGGTTCAAGTGTGGAAATGTCTTTGGTCTTGTGTATGGTCTTGGCTTCTTTCGTGAGGTAGGTACTAAGCCATGCAGGTATTGCTTTACTTTTTTGTGCAAGCTTCAACATGGAAACACCACTCTTAGCCACAGCACTGCCGCCTAAAGTAACCAAGGTACTCACACTTGCCACAAGTCCTACCGTTGAAAGTGCAACAAGAACCTGGTCTACCTCTTCATTATGGTAGTAGTGTGTGCCTTCGAGTATCAGGTCTCGTATATCGCCTATGAGGAAAAAGTCTGAACCAATGGCTGAGGCTTGTCCAAGTAGTTCATCACTCGTTCCGGTGTAGATACCTTCAGCTACTTTTTCTGACTGATAGCCTAGAGAATTTCGTTTTTCTCTGATGTTTTGAAGCAGCCTGATTGCCTGAGGATCTTTACTAACATAGTCAAATGCCATGAAATAATTGAGGTATTCATAGGCATCGACATATTTATCTTTTTCTATGAGGGCTTTGGTCTGTGGTATAGGGTCTGTGCGTACTAAGGTGTGATAGGCGTAGGTATGCTTTTGATATAGTACAGCAGTACTTGCAATAAGCACAAAGAGAAGGGTAATTTTGTAAAAAAGTTTCAGCATAGTGTATTGTAACAAGTAAAGATGATAAAATACAAAAAAACATAAGGTTACACTATGCAAGACTCTCCAGAATATTTGGCAAAAAAAGCATTTTTCGATAAAGTACTCACTATTTACGGACGTAATGCAGTCATAGAAGCGCTTGAAGATGAAGCAGTCACCATTCATAAACTCCACCTCTCCAAGTCCAACAAAGATGCGCAAGTGCTTGAAGATATGAAGCAGATAGCCAAGAGACGTGAGATTGAGGTCAAGTACCATGACAAGCAGTCTCTCTCTCGCATTTCAAAAAATGCCAAGCAAGACCAGGGGGTAGCACTGGACATTGTACTTGAGCACTTTGGAGATGAAGAGAGCTTTAAAATAAAGCATAAAAGTTACCGCATCATTGCTTTGGATGGTGTAACCAATCCTCAAAACCTTGGGATGATCATCCGTTCCTGTGCCGCAGGAAATGTGGATGCCATACTGCTTCCTACAAAAGGCGCTGCCCAAATAAGCCCATTGGTCATCAAGGCTTCTGTAGGTACACTCTTTAAAATGCCCATTATCAAAACGAGTAATTTAAAAGAGACATTGCTAGGATTTAAAAAGAGTGGAGCAGACATCTTTACACTCTCATCTCATGCAAAATCAAGCTATAAAGAACAAGACTATAGTGACAAGACTATCTTTGTACTTGGCAATGAGAGTGAGGGTGTGAGTAAGGGTGTAGAGTCTGTTTGTAATAATAGTATAGCTATCCCCATGCAAAGAGGTGTTGAGTCTTTAAATGTTGCGGTGGCAGCTTCGTTGCTAGCTTTTTTGTAGAATGGATTAACGTATACTCTACTCAATTTTTTTAGATAGAATAATAGGAATAGAACTTTCAGAAGATAAGGAAAAAATATGAATGAAATTATTTGTCCCAATTGTAAGACAGCTTTCAAAGTAGATGAAGCTGGATTTGCTGATATACTTAAACAAGTGCGTGACCGTGAGTTTGATAAAGAACTGACCAATAGACTAGCCCTTGCAGAGAAAGAGAAGCAGAGTGCCGTTGAGATAGCTGTGGCAAACATAAAAAATGCTTTACAAAATGAACTTGCCCAAAAAGATAAACAACTTACTGAACTAAAAGCCCAAAGTGATACCCGACTTGCAGAAAAACTAGCCCAAAAAGAGATAGAGATTTCTGAAATGGAATCAAAAATAAAGAATGCAGAAAAAGAAAAAGAGAATGCAATAAAGCTTGCAGAAGCAACGGCTAAGAATGCATTACAAGAAGAAGTCTCAGAGAAAGAGAAACAACTTGCTGCATTGACGGCTCAGATTCAAAATATTGAGATAGAAAAGCAGCTTGAACTCTCTAATGCCACTAAACAAATAGAAAAAGAGCGTGATGA
>DQVY01000183.1 GCA_015661535.1 Sulfurovum sp.
ATTGTCTGGGACCCTGAAGTGGTCAAGCTCTCCCATATCATAGAAACCATTCGCTCCATCGGCTACAACGCCTACCCTTACGACCCCAAACTGCAGGAAGAACGTGCCATAAGCACACGAAAAACCTACTATACCCGTATTTTGGTGGCTGTCTTTGGTGCTATGAACATTATGTGGCTGGCCATTGCCCACTATGCCGGCTATTTTTCCGGCATACAGCAATCTTTCAAAGATATTTTGAATGTGGCTGAATTTGTCTTGGCTACCCCAGTACTTTTTTACTCCGGATGGATCTTTTTCAGGGGTGCCTACTATGGCTACAAAAACAACATTGTGAACATGGACACCCTAGTTGCCTCAGGGGCACTTTCTGCCTACATCTATTCTATCTATGCCATGCTGACACAACGGGGGGAGGTCTATTTTGATTCTGTGGTGATGATCATCACCTTTGTGCTTGTAGGAAAATACCTTGAAGTACTGAGTAAAAAACATGCTGTCGACACCCTGGACGGCATCATGGGGAGTACACCTACCGAAGTGACGCTCATACAAGATGGGGTCAAAGCACTGGTCTCTGTAGAAAACGTGCTCGTCGGTGACATCATTGAACTAAAACCTGGTGAAAAAGTGGTGATAGACGGCATCCTCACCCAAGGGCAAGCCTCATTTGATGAATCTTCTCTCACCGGAGAAAATGAACCTGTGTACAAAAAAGAGGGAGACAGTATCTTGAGTGCATCTCTCTGTCTAGACTCACTGGTACACTACCGTGCCACAAAAATAGCGTCAGACTCTATGCTCTCGACCATCGTTACGCTTCTTGAAGCCTCTGTCACAAAAAAACCACGCATTGAACAGTTGGCAAACAGCATTTCAGGCTATTTTTCTACCACTATTCTCTTGATCGCCCTACTCACCTTTGCCGGATGGTACATTTGGGGCGGGAATTTTGAACACGCGCTCATTGTAGGCATCTCTGTGATCGTCATTGCCTGCCCCTGTGCTTTAGGTTTGGCCACACCTATGGCAACACTGGTAGGCATTAGCATGGCAGCAAAGCGAGGCATACTCTTTAAAGAAGCCTCCTTTTTAGAGACCATGGCCAAATCTGACATTCTTGCCTTGGACAAAACAGGCACCATTACAGAAGGGAAACCTTCGGTTGTACACAGAGAATATTTTGAAGATTTTAACCCCTCTTTGCTCTATGCCCTGGTCTCTACCTCCAACCACCCTATATCAAAAGGCATTGCACGCTATTTGGAACATGAACATGAACATGAACAATTAGATCTACTCCCGCTTGAAGCTATTACTAGCATTGAAGCAAAAGGGATGACAGCAAACTATCAGGGTCAAACGCTTATGGGAGGTAATGCCCAACTCTTGCAGGCAGCAGGTATGTCGATTGAAACAGACTCTGAGCACTCCCTCTTCTACTTTAGTACAGATGCCAAAGTGCTAGCTCGCTTTGAACTCTCCGACACCATACGAGAAGGGGCCAAAGAAGCCATACAAAACATACAGGATCTCGGTATAGAGGTCGTGATGCTCACAGGTGACCATGAAAGAAGTGCACAAGCCGTCGCTGCCAAGGTAGGCATCACAAAGGTTTATGCAAAACTGCTTCCCCAAGATAAAGCAGCACATATAGAGCAATTTCATCAAGAGGGACATATCGTGGTAATGGTCGGTGATGGCATCAATGATGCTATTGCCCTGGCCGGCAGTGACATTGCCATTGCCATGGGGAATGGTGCAGATGTAGCGCTATCAGTCAGTGATGTCATTCTTTTAGAAGAGACACCTGCAAGTCTCTATGCCTCTTACAAACTGGCACGCAGAACCTATGGTGCGGTTAAAGAGAACTTGACTTTTTCATTGCTCTATAATGTGATAGCCGTACCCCTGGCCGTACTGGGCTTTGTCAATCCACTGGTAGCTGCACTCTCCATGTCTCTCAGTTCTTTAGTCGTGGTAGGAAATTCACTGCGTATCAAACGAATGAAGTTTTAAAACCACATTGTTTTATTGTAGGTCAGGAAGAGGACATCACGACCTACAATTTGTTTTGATTGAATGTATTTTTTACATTTTTTCTATACAATAGTACAAAAGGAATATATTTATGTTAACAAAATACTACCCACTACCCACTACCCACTACCCACTAAACCCCCAAAGGGTTTTCTCATGAGCGAAAATATTGTGGTATTAATGATAGGTATCTCTACCTTATTGGGAGCCATTGGCTTAAGTGCTTTGATCTGGGCAGTACGCACAGGCCAATTTGATGACCACAGTAAGTTTATAGATGCAGTCCGCCATGACAATGAAGAAGACTTGCAGGATGCTGCCATGATGCAGGCAAAGAAAAAAGCCCATAAAGAGAAGATGAAACAGGAAAGATTGGAAAAAGAGAAAAACTATAGACCAGCAGATTAAACTTTTTTAATGATTTTATGATATTATATGAATAAATATTAAATTCACCATTCAAGGCTTACTGATGATCCTAAAAAAAATTTTACTCAGCGCGTTACTCTCTTTTGGTCTACTGCAGGCACAAAGCAGCATAGGTCTCGATATCAACGATGAAGATCTTGAAATCATTGGGGCCATAGACCTCAACGCTTTTGCAGACTACTCCGACAGTACTACCTACCTTCTTGACGGCTATTATCTCAATACCAAAGATGGCAATCTTTTTGCACTGGGCTTAGGTGCAGAAAACAGTTTTCAGGGTTTTGAGGGTCTTACCCTTGGCTTTGGTGCACGTTTTGTCTTTGCCGACAACTTTACTGCCCTGCCTCTTTTTGGAAAAGCGGTCTATACCCTGCCACTGATTGACAGCATCCCTACTACCTCCATTGGTGCAAGTTTTGCCTATGCACCTTCTGTACTCACTTTCTCAGATGGAGAAAGCTACAGTGAATTTAGACTTGAAGCAGATATGGAAGTCATTCAGAACATTCACCTTTTTGCCGGCTACCGTAATCTCGACACAGAGTACAAGACCTACGACAAAACCTTTAATGACAGTTTTTACGGCGGAATGAAGTTGAGCTTTTAGCGCAACAGCATTCAGCGGGTAGAGGGTAGAAAGAGCAAAAACAATATTATTTTAGTACAATGACAAAATCATTTAAAGCAAGGAAAACTATGCAAAAAAGCATCACTCTTCCCACTACCCACTACGCACTTAGTACTCGAGTACTGTCATCATGAAAGTACTCGTTACCGGAGGCGCAGGGTATATTGGTTCTCATACGATCATACTCCTCATTGAAGCAGGCTATGAAGTGGTTATTTTTGATAACTTTTGTAACTCTTCCAGAGAAGCCATCAGTCGTGTAGAAAAAATTGTTGGACAAACTTTGATCACTGTTGAAGGTGATGTTCGAAACAGAGAAGCCTTACACACCGTATTTGAAACGCATTCCATCGATGCTGTCATCCATTTTGCAGGGCTGAAAGCAGTCGGTGAATCTGTAAAAAACCCTTTAAAGTATTATGACAACAATGTCCATGGCAGCACTGTACTTTGTGAAGTGATGGCAGCACACGGGTGCAAGTCCATCATTTTCTCTTCTTCCGCCACTGTGTATGGGGACCCGAACACGACACCTATCTTGGAGCACTTTCCCCTTTCTGCCACCAACCCCTATGGACGAAGCAAACTCATGGTGGAAGAGATACTCAGAGACCTTTATGTTTCAGATGATACCTGGAATATTGTCCTTTTACGTTACTTTAACCCTGTAGGCGCACACAGTTCCGGCAGCATTGGAGAAGACCCAAACGGCATACCCAATAACCTCATGCCCTTCATTGCACAAACAGCCGTAGGGAAACGTGCATCACTTTCTATCTTCGGTGGGGATTATGATACCCCGGATGGTACAGGGGTCAGAGACTATATCCACGTGATGGACTTGGCCGAAGGCCATCTGAAAGCCTTAAAAAAGATAGAGAGTATATCTGAAGTCTTAACCGTCAACTTAGGCACAGGCAAAGGCTACTCTGTACTTGATATGGTCAAAGCCTTTGAAAAGGCTTCAGGCAAAAAAGTCCCTTACCAAATAATAGAAAGACGCGCAGGAGACATCGCCAAATGTTACGCTGACCCCTCCTATGCCAAAAAGGTTTTAAACTGGGAAGCGAAAAAGAGTATTGCACAAATGTGTGAAGATACTTGGAGATGGCAATCAAATAACCCAAATGGCTATATACAAAACACGTAGGGTGTCAATTTATTGCACCTTAAATGTCTATTGAAAATGATATTTTTTGGTATGTGTATTGGAATTTGTCGGTGCATTTAAATGCACCCTACACGTGATTAACAGATCTTGTGTTATAATCTACCATAAAAATGTATAGACACAAACAAGGATAAAAATGTCAATCCCCTCTTC
>DQVY01000071.1 GCA_015661535.1 Sulfurovum sp.
GGAGGGAAAATGAATGAAGTCTGTGATATCAACCTCATTGTACCATCAGATGATACCCCAAGAATTCAAGAGATGCACATTCTGTTTGGACATACGATCTGTCATATTATTGATGAGGCTTTTTTATAATATTTTACTTTACACCTCTTGTTTAGCGTATAATTTTTGCATTAATTCCTGGGTACCTTCAAACACATCCTCTACACTTGGGCTAATATAATCTACATTAAAAATACAGGCATGTCTTCCATCTGAAGGCCAATAGCGATAGGGTGCAGTGAGAAAAAAGATACCTACAGTAGGTGTATCTACAGAGAGTGCCATGTTTCTAATCCCTGTATCATTAGAAATAAGACAGCTGCTATTGGCTAAAAACTGCATGGCTTCTTCTAAAGGCATAGGTGACTGAAGTCTAAGGTTTTCAGATGATTTACAGGCATTATAAATAGTTAAGAACTGTTCATCTTCTTTAATACCTTGAAGTATCACATGCTCATACTCAGGATAGGTTTCTAACATTTTATCGATCAGCTTTGAAAATTTTTCATCTTCCCAACACTTAGGTTTTATGGATGCTCCGGCAAAATAAGCTATTCTTTTTACTACTGTTTTAGGATATGTACTTTTATACCCATAATTGAGAGGTTTTTCTGGCTTGCCTCCTAAAATACAAAGTGTATGTAAAATAGATTCAGTTTCCAGTGCAAAATCACTTCTCAGTGTCGCTATATCATAAAAAACTCTTCGACTCGTACGATACGGAAACCCTATCTTTAATTTTGATTTGCTAAAGAGAACCAATGTAAGACTTAATGCACTATCGACTAAATCAAAAATAATATCTTGAGGAGGTAATTCTCGGGCTTTTCTTATCCGATACCACAATGTTGTCTTTTTCCCCTCTCTTAAAGGATCATCTTTATCAACAATGTGGATTTCATCAACCAGATCTTCCGGCATACCATACATATAACTTCTTGTGACACTCAGTGTTATTTTTGCGTTGGGGAAAAACCTCCGCAGTTCAATTAAAAAAGGTCTGGTACCTACCCAGTCTCCAATAGCAGCATGCCTGATAACTGTGATAGTCTGTATATCTTCAGGATTTTTTGTTTTTAGGTATCGCTTTGCATACTTTGAAGCAAATGCAGACCCTCTCCTAAAATTTAATCTCATATCTTTCCTTCACTCTCTTTTAAATGGTCTAAAATCTCTTTAGCGATCTCTTTCACACTTTTTTCTTTCATCTCTAAAGAGAGGTCATCTCTTCCCAATGTGCCATAAAGTGTAGGAGATGTTGTTTTAAATAGCGCGATCGTAGGGGTTTTACTTGCACTTGATAAATGCATAGGGCCAGTATCTCCGCAAATAAACGCTTTTAAATTTCCTATCTTTGCCGCTAAAATCCTTAAATTTTTTTCAGAAATAGTCTGCATATCTTCTTCAAGGGGTACCTTACTGTTAGGGTCAAGTATATCCACAAAGGTAAGAGAAGCATCTAACTCTTTTAATGCTTTTATCAGTTCTCTCCACCAGGCATCATCAATCTTTTTCTCATTTCTGGCATCTCTAAAAATACCTATTGCCTGTGTGCAATAAGGTGTTTCTACCTTCTTTTTTTCTTCTTTTGTTAATCGTATATCAAGATGATGATCAAAAGAGTCTCTACTTGATTCTCCCAGTTCCTCCATAATTAAAAGAGGAACTAACGCTTCATGCTCTACCTTTGTAGGGGCATCCACAATATACGTAAGATTTTTAAACGAATTTTTATCATAAAACCCTATTTTATTTTTTGCATGGATCAGCCATGAGATCAAGGTATCACTTGTAGATAAACCACTCGAAAGTACCATAAGATCATACTCATTTTGGTTGATCTCTTTACGTAAGCTAAGTACATCCAATGGATGTTTTAAAAGTTGCCTGTCAAAACTGTATACCTTGTTGATATTTGGCATACCTTCTATAAGCGGCGCGATAAACGGAGCACCCAGTATCATGTCTATCTGGGCATCAGGGAACTGTTTGCTTAAGGCATTCAGTAAGGGTGTAGTAAACAAGATATTACCAATACGATAATTAATACGCACCACTAAAATCTTCTGAATGATACTTGTATCAATTTTTGTCTTTTCAGGCACTTTTAGAAATATTTTTCTCAAAGTACTTTGCAAGAAAAGAGCCAGTTTTTTACGTAACTTTATATGAAATGCCTGTGCCATCAGTCTTCTTTTGTTTTATTTGCTAGTGACTTAAAGGCAGAAGAGTGTTCAAGCAATGTTGTATAATCACCCCGGTCGATAATCTCACCTTTTTCCAAAAGTAAAATAACATCTGCCTTCTCAATAGTACTCAACCTGTGTGCTACCACAAAGGTGATCATTTTGTCTTTTATATTGTCAAGTGCGGTTTGTATGGCTTTTTCACTACGGTTGTCCAATGCAGAGGTCGCCTCGTCCAATATAAGTATCTCAGGGTCTTTATAGAGGGCTCTCGCCAAAGCAATACGTTGTCGCTGTCCCCCACTGAGATTGGTGCCAAACTCATCTAACTCTGTCTCTATACCCTCTTCTAACTTTTCAACAAACTCCCATGCCTGTGCCTGTTTTAATGCTTCGATCACCTTCTCTTTATTGATATCCAAACCATAGGCAACATTTGCTGCCACAGAGTCTTGAAAAATAAAAATACGCTGTGTGACAAATGCTATTTTGTGGTGTAAAGACTCTAGCGTGTAGGATTGTATCTTTTTCTTATTGATCAAAATAGATCCTGCACTAGGATCGTAAAAACGTACAAGCAGGTTGATAAAACTGCTTTTCCCTGCGCCACTGTCACCTACAAGGGCATAGACTTTTCCTTTTTCTGCATCTAGGTTAATATTTTTAAGTGCAACCTCATCCCCATAGCGTAAGCCTACATCCTGCAAGACAATACTGTCTACCTTTTCTAATTCATCGGGTCCTGACACGATCTTGGCTTTGCTGTCAAAAAGTTCTTGCAAACGTTCTGTCGCGGCAAGGGCATCTTGCATTTTATTGTGAATACTTGCCAATACTTTAATAGGGTCATACAACATAAAGAGTGCCGTAATAAAAGCAAAAAAGGTACCTACCGTTATATGGCCATCTATGACTTCAAGCGCACCAATATAAATAGCAAAGGACATGGCTACAGAACCAAAGATCTCTAATGTTGGTCCCGTTAATGCATTGATAAAAATTTGTTTGATACTCAATTTGAAAAAGGTA
>DQVY01000002.1 GCA_015661535.1 Sulfurovum sp.
ATAGTTAAGCTGCTAACTGCAACACAATATGAGTCATTTTTAGAAACAAAAGACTTTGATGGAGCCTATTCTCTCAACAAAGAACACCGTTTCCGTGTGAATATTTTTCAACATCTTGGTGGTATTGGTATAGCATTACGTCTTATTCCAAGCTATATACCCACTATTGAAGAATTAAATCTTCCCGCTTCTTTACATAAACTTTCTGAACTTCGTCGTGGACTTGTACTTATTACAGGGACAACAGGTTCTGGAAAATCAACTACTTTGGCAACCATTATTGAAGAGATAAACCAGAATCGTCCGCATCATATTATTACTATAGAAGACCCTATTGAGTATGTACATAATGATAAAAAAGCTATTATTGAACAACGTGAATTAAAAACACATACAGAGAGTTTTTCACGTGCATTACGTGCAGCTATGCGTGAAGACCCCGATATTATTACGGTAGGAGAAATACGTGACCTTGCCACAGCAGAAAGCATCTTGCAAGCGGTCAATACGGGACACCTTGTTTTCTCAACCATTCATACGCTTGATGCACGTGAGACAGTAGATAGACTCATTGCAATTTTCCCGACCAATGAACAAAATCGTGTACGGGCAACATTATCTGCAACACTTGAAGCTGTCATATCACAACGTCTGATAAGAGGGATTGATGGTAATATGATTCCGGCTGTGGAAATGATGTTTAGATCACCGCTTATTCAAGACCTCATCAGAACAAAACGTGATTATGAAATACCTGATGCCATAGAAAAAGAAGGTACCATGTTTGACTCTATCACTTTTAACAGAGCCTTATTTGATCTTACATTAAAAGATAAGATCACAGAAGAACAAGCCTTCCAATACGCAACAAGCCCTTCTGATCTTAAATTACTCTTTACAATTAGCCAGGCTTATGAAAATAAAATTAAAAGTAACATTGGACTAACAGATTTTGAATTAAAAGAGGACTAAACTTAAGCCTCACCCTCTTCGTTAATAACCTCTTCTTTTAGGGGTTTATTGACCACTTTTGCAAGTATCTCAACATAACACTCTTTTGCACCCGTAGCTTTCACAGCATCCAATGCTTTAATAAGTGCATCAAATTCTACCACTTCTGCATTTTCTGGAGAAGCCCCTACTTTACAGTCAAAATCCCAATAGGTCATTTTTGCATCTGCCAGTTTCTTTTTCTTTTCACGTTTGACATACTTACGAATATCATTTTTTACTGCTTCTAATACGCGGTCTTCATGTTTTTTCTCATCTGTGAGTTTAAATATTTTTTTCATTTTTTTATCCTTCTGATCTGTTTCTATTTCTACTGCGGTTTCTGCTTCTTGCACCATCACGACTACCGCCATTGTTGGCATGTGACGCATTGCTTCGTGGTTTGTTGCGTGAGCCACCGCCATTTCCCCCGCCACCTCTGCGACCACCGCCGCCACCTCTACCATTTTGTATAGGTTCAGCTTTGATATCAGGGTCTGGTCTAAAGGCTTCAATGTCCACTTTCTCAATGTCAGACTTTGTAAACTTTTCAATGTTTCTAAGTAGCTGATGTTCATCAACACAAACCAACGATACCGCTTCGCCACTCTGCCCTGCACGCCCTGTTCGTCCTATGCGATGTACATAATCTTCTGGTACATTAGGAAGTTCGTAGTTTACGACATGAGGCAGTTGGTCTATGTCAATACCACGTGCGGCGATGTCTGTAGCGACAAGTACACGGATTTCATTGGCTTTAAAGGCTGCCAACGCTTTGGTTCTTGCACCCTGACTTTTGTTTCCATGAATAGCTGCGGCAGAAATGCCATACTCTTCAAGCTCTTTTGTAAGTTTGTTTGCCACATGTTTGGTACGGGTGAAAACTAACACCTGTTTCCAGTCTTTGGTTTTTATAAGTTGAGAGAGTAACTCTCTTTTACGTCTTTTGTCTACCAGGTGTACCACTTGAGATATCTGGTCGGCTGTTTTGTTCTCACGTGCCACTTCTACAAGAGAAGGGTTTCTAAGCAGTGATGCTGCTAACTTTTTTATCTCTGGTGAAAAGGTTGCAGAGAAAAGTAATGTTTGTCTTTTCTGCGGCATGAGTTTCATCAGTTTTTTAATGTCATTAATGAACCCCATGTCAAGCATGCGGTCTGCTTCATCAAGTATGAGACACTCAACTCTTGAAAAGTCAATGCCTCCCTGCCCTGCAATATCCAAAAGTCTACCCGGTGTCGCAATAACAATATCCACACCTTTACGAAGCGTTGCCAATTGTGGATTGATACCTACCCCGCCAAAGATCACTGTCGATCTGTACGGCGTATATTTACCATAGGTTTCAATACTCTCTGCAACCTGTGCTGCAAGTTCACGTGTAGGTGTAAGTACCAATGCACGTATCTGTTTTTTATGCATTTTAGGTTGTGTGAGTGAAAGTCTTTCAAGTAAAGGGAGTGTAAACCCTGCTGTCTTTCCCGTACCTGTTTGCGCAGCAGCAAGTACATCTTTCCCTTCTATAACAAGAGGAATTGCTTTTTGTTGTATGGGCGTAGGTGTATCGTACCCTTGTGCTTTGATTGCTTTTAAAAGAGACGCATTAAGTCCCAAATCTGTAAATTTCATGATATTCCTATATGACCGAGCCTTGCATTTTCGCATTTGTCGGTCTTAGGCTAAGTAAATTAATTTTTATAAATGTATGACCGATGTACAACTATTGGTCGAATTATAGCGTAATTTTTGTATACTTCCATTTCCACATTAAAATAATATTTTATTTGACTAATGTGTCCTCATCGCTTAACTGGATAAAGCAGTGCCCTCCTAAGGCGTAGCTCGTGGTTCGAGTCCACGTGGGGATACCATAAGTTTACTTTCCTTGTGTTATACTTATTTTACTTAATTCGATTATTAGGACAACAATAATGCCAAACGAAAAGAATCTAGGCTTTAAAGAACTTGTTGCCATTGCTGTAGGCGGAATGATAGGTGGTGGTATTTTTACTATTTTGGGTATTTCTGTCTCAATGGTAGGACTTTTGGCACCTTTTGCCATAGTGCTGGGTGGGATCATTGCCTTTTTTGCTGCGTATTCTTATGTAAAACTTGGTGTTTACTATAAAGATGAAGGGGCAACCTATGCTTTTTTTAAACGTACCTATCCCGATTCCCATATGGCTGCTTCACTCATAGGCTGGTACACTATTTTTGGGTATATCTCTACACTTGCATTATATGCGTATACCTTCTCCTCTTATGGCATCAGTGGATTTGAATTTGCTAACAATGAGTGGGTACGTAAAGCTGTAGCCATAGGTATACTTTGGATTTTTGCAGGTATTAACCTTTGGAGTGTTAAAGGCATGGGAAAATTAGAGGACATCATGGTTTATGCCAAACTGTTTATCTTACTCCTTATCTCACTTGCGCTGATCTATTTTGGAAAAACTGATTTAAAAACATTTTCAGAAACACTCACACAAGACTTCTCACAAACACCTTTAATGAGCATACTCATCGTTGCTTCCATTACCTTTGTTGCCTATGAAGGATTTCAACTGGTCATCAATGCTGTAAATGAGATGGATGATCCTGAAAAAAATATCCCTAGAGCCATCTATACGGCGGTACTACTGGTGGCATTTATTTATTTCATCATCTCTATGGGTGCAGTCTTGGCCATACCTGTAGAGGATTTAATGAAAAATAAAGAATATGCCCTCGCATCAGGTGCCTCAGAGATCATGGGAGTACTAGGACAGAACCTTGTCATCATCGGGGCAATACTTGCTACCTTTTCTGCTATATCTGGCACAATGTTCGGTTCATCTCGCTAGATGGCACGTATCGCAGATGATGGCTACTTACCTCAGGCACTTACAAAACGTCGTATGCATATCCCTACTACTGCCATAATGACCATGGCGGGAACAGCTACACTACTCATCTTAGTAGGGGGGTTACAGCTTATACTTGAGTTTGGCAGTATCACGTTTTTACTGATTTCATTACTTATGGCGATCGCAAATTTCAAGATAAGAGAAAAAACCAATTCTTCTACGTTCTTTACACTTGTTGCTATATTTGGCTTAAGTATTGGCTCTATTCTCATTTTAGGTTATGAATACCAAACAAAACCTGAACAGATGGTATTTATAATAGTCCTCTATATAGTATTGGCTACTGCCGCATGGAGCTATGCTCGTTTAGCCAGTAAACTTTGATTCACACTTAATTAATCTATTCATCCTATAATATAGATACGACATATTAAGGAGAAAGATATGAGTAAAAGTAATTTAAAACATTTAGAAACGATCAAAGAGAACATAGACAAAACAAATGCCCTCAGTGAAGAGGAGAAGAGTGACTCATTTAAACGCATAGAAGAATGGTATAAGGAAGACCAGGCTTTTGGTACACTCATTTCTGATTTGAGTGAGATATCACCAACCATTAAATCTTTTCTTGCCGATTTAGGGCTTATCTAACAATCTAAAGGAGTTTGTGATGCAAGAGAATATTCAAAAGATCATTGCTGTTTTAAATGATCTTTCTATGATAGATGAAGTATTAGCTAAAACATTTACATTTGCGCAGAAG
>DQVY01000182.1 GCA_015661535.1 Sulfurovum sp.
GTGTGAGATTTTTAACGTACCGGAACTTGGAAAGGCAAAAAAAGTACTGCTTCTTGACGACATTGTAGACTCTGGCCAAACAGTCAAAGAAGTGTTACATTATCTCAAACACCATTTTCCTAAAGTAGAGTTCAAAATGGCTTCTATTTACTACAAAAAAACAGCCCTTGTCCAACCAGACTACGCACTTCATGAAACAGATGAATGGATAGAATTTTTCTGGGAGAAAGATTATCTTTTAGATCAGAATGCATCAAAACAATAGGAGGAGCACAACATGATAAAAGAACTGCCACGAAGTTATGAGAATAATCTTGCTTTTGAAATTACAGGTAAAGTGACCAAAGAAGAGGAAGAAGCATGGATAGCAAGACTGGATGTCATTACCGATACCTATGAAAAATTCAATGTGATGATCGTTTTGGGCGAGAATGCCTCTTGGGGATTTGAAGCAGGTTTGGCAGACATTAAATGGATAGCCAAACATATGGACAAATTTAACAAGATAGCCATAGTCTCAGAGAGTGATATCTGGAAATGGCTCATTAAAGTAGACAGTTTTTTTGCAAAGTTCATAGGCATAAAAGAGTTGTATTTTAATATGAGTAATCTTGATGCAGCATGGGATTGGGTAATAAAAGAGTAAATTTGTCCTAATTTTGATCTTTTCTTGATATTTGTCAATAGGCTTACTTTCGTTCTTGGATATATTTCGGTATCAAAATATCAAAGGATAGACAAATGAACGAAACAACTATAGCAATCGTAAAATCAACCGCAGCACTTTTAAAAGAAAAAGGTGAAGAGATCACAACAGCAATGTATAAACACCTGTTTGCAAATTACCCAGAGGCAGAAGCACTTTTTGAAAATGCTTCAGCAGACCAGCATAAAAAGTTGGCACAGATGGTCTATGCCTATGCAGCAAACATCGATAACTTAGGTGCCCTAACAGGAGGCATTGAAAAAGTTGCAAAAATACATGTAGGTGCAAAAATACTTCCTAAACATTACCCAATGGTAGGTGAATCACTTCTTACAGCGATCAAAGAAGTATTAGGTGACGCAGCTACACCAGAAGTGATAGATGCATGGGCTGATGCCTATGGTTTCTTGTCTAAAGTATTTATAGCAAAAGAGAAAGAGCTCTATACAGCATAGTCATGATATAATCATGGTATGACAAGTAAATCGATTAAAGAACTACTACATGATGTGAATATTTTTTCCACTTTGGGGGAAGATGAACTTTCTGCCCTGGAGAAGATATCACATCTGCATACCTATAAAGAGGGCGATAGCCTTTTTACAGCAGATGATGTAAGCTCTGTACTCATGCTCCTTATTGAAGGTGTGGTGTCTGTGTTCAAGCATGATGACAAAGGCAATGAAATTGTCATTGGGTATTTTAAACGCGCTGAATTTTTAGCTGAAGCAGCTACCCTTCGACATACTCCGTTACCCTCATCTGCACGTTTCCAAACAGATGGAAAACTCATTAAAATAGACATTGAAGCATTTGAAGATCTTTTTATTATGCATCCGGGTATCTCTTATGCCATCATACAATCCTTACTTCAAAAAATAGAACTTCTGCAACAAAATATCCACTTTAATATTGCAAGCTCCTCCATAGACAAGATACTCCATTTTTACAAAGAAAACCCAAAATTAAGTTTGGATCTAAAGCAGTATGAAATTGCGTCAGTACTTGGTATGACTGCCGAGACACTTTCTAGAAACATACGTAAACTTGTGAAAGAGAACAAACTTATTAAAGTAAGTACAGGATACAAAATAGCACAGTAAGACGGGTTGGGGTATTTGTTAACACTACTCTTGTATAATATTTAAAATCAACAAAAGAGAAGCAATGAAAATATACGCCCCATGGGAAAAAGCTTTTAGAAAAGTCTCTACACCTTTTGAACATTTCCTTCGTGCCCAAACTACTACGGGTTTGATCTTGATATGTATGACCATACTGGCATTGATTCTCGCCAACTCACCACTGACTGCAGATTATGCAGATTTTTTTGATACAAGAGTAGACTTAAATGTGGGCTCATGGGCACTTTCTCATACCATTCACCACTGGATCAATGATGGACTTATGGCTATCTTTTTCTTTATTATTGGTTTGGAGATAAAAAGAGAGATATCAGTAGGCGAGTTGTCAAATGCTAAAGTAGCTATGTTGCCTATATTGGCAGCCATTGGCGGTATGTTGATACCTGCACTCATTTACCTGAGTATCAATGCCGGTACGCCCGCTGCAGTAGGTTGGGGTATTCCTATGGCAACAGATATTGCCTTTGCCATTTCAGCCTTGGTGCTTCTAGGCAACAGGGTACCTCACTCACTGGTGACTTTTTTGGTTGCACTTGCTATTGTAGATGACTTGGGTGCTGTATTTGTCATAGCAACCTTTTATACAGAACAGATCAATATGATACCGTTAATGTTAGCTGGTGGGGCATTTTTGATCATGGTGAGTTTTAACCGTTTTGGTATTCATATGATCTTGCCTTATTTTATAGTAGGGATCTTTATGTGGTTTTTTATGCTTGAATCTGGGGTGCATCCAACCATGGCAGGAGTGATCGCTGCTTTAGCCATACCTTCCATACCAAAGATCGATGCAAGCGGTTTTACAGAAGAATCAAAAATACTGCTGGATGAATTTAGTAAATACCCCTTAGATGAAGAGCAGGGTATGAATGAAAGACAAAAGGCCATACTGCTTAAACTTCAATCAAATATTGATGCCATCGGTACGCCGGCTTCAAGACTTGAAAGAGGGTTACATTTACCTGTGGCACTCATAGTCATACCTCTGTTTGCATTGGCAAATGCAGGTATAAGTATCGACTTCAGTTCTATAGGAAGTACCATAGTTGAGCCTGTCTCATTAGGCATTATTGCCGGTCTTATCTTGGGTAAAGTATTGGGTATTTTTGGTGTATCTTGGCTGGCTATCAAGTTGAACATGGCCAAACTTCCTCATGGAAGCAGTATGAATCAGATCTTTGGTGTGGCATTTTTAGGTGGTATTGGGTTTACCATGTCCATCTTTGTATCAGACTTGGCATTTGAAAACATTCCAGAATTTATATTCCAAGCCAAAATAGGTATATTGTCTGCTTCATTGTTTGCAGGACTTTTTGGGTATTTTTGGCTTAGGTTTGTTGCCAAATCAA
>DQVY01000270.1 GCA_015661535.1 Sulfurovum sp.
AGAGCGGAAGAAGAGCTAGGTACAATGTCTGCAATTGCAGGTGCTGCCAGAGGTGGTGTACGTATGTTTACAGCGACTTCAGGACCAGGACTGTTAAGAGGACTTGAAGCGATTGTTTCATGGCCAGGACATAGAATCCCTTGTGTACTTGGTGTACTTACAAGAGTTATCAATGCACCACTTTCTATTCAGCCGGATAACCTTGAAATGGCATACTTGATGCACTCAGGTATTGTAATGCTTCATGCTGAAAACCAGCAAGATACATTTGACTTTACACTGGCTGCATTTGCTATTACTGAAAAAGTAGATGTATACATTCCTGTATCAGTATCAACTGAAGGTTTCTTTGTAACACACGCCAAAGGGTATGTTGAAATGATGTCTGAAGAGCTTGCATTTAATGAATGTGACCCTTATAAAGCACCAGTACCAGCAATGGACAACGAAGTACCACCGGCAAGAATCCAAAGAGATGCACCTGTACAGAAATCAAACTTTATGTCTTACTTGATTCACTCAGTATGGCAACAAGAGATCTGGGATTCAAACAGAAGAGCTATGAAATATGTTTACCAATACCTTGGTGGACCAATTGAAGTTCAAAACCCAGGTTCAGATGTAATGCTTGTTGCTTCTGGTTGTGCTGCTGCACAAGCAAGAGAAGCACATAGATATGCACAAGAAGAGGGTATCAGTGTTGGTTTTGTTAAGGTTAAATGTATTAGACCTTGGCCAACAGATGAAATCCGTGAAGCATTGGCAAGTGCAAAAACAGTTATTGTTCCTGAACATAACATCATTGGATGGTTGTGTAAAGAGATCAAAGGATGTATCCCTAATGGTGGTATTGTTCTTGAAGGTCCAAGAGTATATGGTGGTATGACATTACCAGTTGAATTAATTATGACTGAGATTTACGATGCATTAGGTATGGAATCTCTAGTTTTACAAGCATAAAGGATAAGACATGAGTTTAAGATATATGACGCCTGCGTCAAAATTTAAAAGATATTTACCAAAAGACTATGTTGAATTGGTAGATTATGGTCCGTTTGGTAGAAAATACTCAGAAGTAGGCGTTAAAAATATGGGTGCTTACAAAGAGTTGGTTGAAGAACACCCAATGTGTTCTGGTTGTTGGATGGCTTATTACATTAAGATCATTTTTGCAGCACTTCCAAACCCTGAAGATACAGTAACCATCGGTACTGCCGGTTGTGGTAGACTTGCGATTTCTCAGGCTGCTGTTCCATTTATTTATGGTAACTACGGTGACCAAAATGCAATGGCATCTGGTATTACCAGAGCATTCAGATTGAGATTCCCAGATAGACAAAAAGATGTTATTACTATTGCCGGTGACGGTGGTATGATGGATATCGGTTTCTCTATGACTATGCATGCTTGGTTCAGACGTGAAAGATTCACGACTATCATGCTTGACAATGAAGTGTATGGTAACACAGGTGGACAAGAGTCTGGTATGTCTGTTGAAGGCGCTGTACTTAAAATGTCTCCAAAAGGTAAAAACTTTGGAAAAATGCCTGCAATGCAACTGGCAATTACTGCAGGATGTGTGTATGTTGTTAAAATGTCTCCGACAAACATCAACAAAGCAGCCAAAGCGATCAGAAGAGCGATTTTTGCAGCAAGAAACCTTGGACCAACATTTATCCATGTGTATACTTCTTGTAACATTGAGTACTCTATCCCGACTCCAGATGTATTTAAAGATGCAAAAGAGATGGAAAAAGGTCGTTTTGCTTTTGAAGAATTCATGACACCTGAAGCGAAAGAGTTGTTCGCACAGATTGAATCTAAAACAAAAAGAGAGGTAAGCTAATATGGCATCAATTTCAAATAGAAAAAGATACAACATGCGTATTTCTGGGCTTGGTGGACAAGGGGTTGTAACCTCTGCCCACATCCTAGGTTCATGTATGGATAATGCGGGTAAATATGCATCTTTGGTACCATTTTTTGGTTCTGAGAAAAGAATGGCACCAGTTGAGGCGTATGTAAGAGCTTCTACTGAGCCTATCTATGAAGTAGGTGAAGTGGTATATCCAGATATTATCATGATCTACCATTCACAAGTTGTCACACATGGTAAATCATATACCATGCCTTTTTATACAGGGTTAAAAAAAGACAGTCTTGTTATTATTAATACAGACGTTGATGTTCTTGAAGAAGAAGATATTATTGTTCTTAATAGACTAAATGCTAGAGTTGTACAATTTAATGCAACGGAATTAGCACTTAAAATTGCTGGTACTGAACTTGCAACTAACATGGCTATGATGGGTATGTTACTTGGACTTACAAAACTAGTTACTGAAGACGATATTGAAAAAGCCGTGAGAGAAAGATTCTTAGGTAATTCATTTGTCGCTTCTGGTGGTACAGCATCACTAGACTCAGCTATTGAGAAAAAGTTTAAGAAAAAAGAAGAGCTTCTTGCGAAAAATATGGAAGTTATCAACAAAACATTTGAACTCGCAGATGGCATCGACCTAATGGGTAGTGAACTAATAATTAATTTAGAAGTATAAAAAGGAAAAAAAATGTATTATGTAGCAAAAGTAAATTCAGAGATGTGTTCAACGTATAAATGTAATATGTGTACACTTTATTGTCCAGAGCCTAACACATTGATGTTTGATAGTGCAAAGGTAGAGGGTAGAGAGCATGGTACATCATGGGTTGATGAAGACAGATGTAAAGGGTGTGCAATTTGTGTATATGTATGTTCTGACCTTCTTAACAGAGATTGTATCGAAATGGCAATGGTTACTGCAGAGTAGTAGAAAATTCTTAGTGAGAGGGTCTTACCCTCTCCATTTCAAGAATTGAAGCACTCTTTCTTCTTTGAGGAAAGAGATATAGTTGTCGTGCCATGTGCATAAGATTTCCCCTTATATTTTATTGGTATGGAGGGTAAATTTTATACACATGGCATGACATACAAGTAATATTTAGGAGAGAAAAATGGCTAATTTAGGCCCAGCACATTATGCACCGTATCCGGTAGCAACTTATGATGGTTTACTCACACCACCAGAAGGTAAAGCAATGTTATTGACTGATATGGTTGATGAAGAAGTAGCAATGAGAGAAGTTGCCAGAGTGATGTTAACAAGTGAAAATGCAACGATATTCCCTGGACCACAGGTTTTATATGCATGGAGCGAGGAAGCAAAGAAAAAAGCAACACTGATCAAAGAGATGTCGGAAGTTTTGAATGCTAAGATGATACCTATGTATGATTATAGACCAAAATATCCTAAGATTGATCCTGAAGTTGAGATCAATCCTAACCACCCGAACTTGACAATTTGGCACAATGAGATCAAAGCATGTATCTTCATTGGTGTACACTGTCATTATGCGAATGTTGCATTAAAGATCGTAAGATCTGAAACAGACTGTTATACCGTTGGTATGTGTGCCCTTTCCGGACACGAAGACGCTATGGCTACAATTAGGGATCAGCATGCTGAAGACCTTGCAAGATTTATTGAGATTGCTAAAGAAGTCAAGCAAGAGCTTGGAAAATAGGAGGTTATTATGAGTATTAAAGATATGACAAAAGAAAAAAACTGGTCAGGTCAGAAATTAGTTTCAACAGACTATTTGCTTTTTGAAGCTCCTAGAGAGAAACACTTTATGACAGGTTCAGAAGTGACTAAAGAGGCTATCAAAAGATGTACAGTTGATGCATCAGTATCGTATCCTATTACACCTCAGTCAGAGGCAGCACACCTTATTGGTGAATTGTGGGCAGAGGGGTATGTTGGTATGTACTTTAGAGGGGAAAATGAGTTTGGTGTTATGTCAGAAGTTGCAGGTTGTGCAATGGCAGGTGCCAGAACCGTAACAACAACTTCTGGTCCTGGTACACTAAGAGCAATGGAAAACTTTCCAATGTGGTCAGGTACTAGAATCCCGGTACAACTTATCTTGATGGCTAGAGGTATTAACTCGCCTCTAACGATCCAACCAGATAACTTGGAAGTGACATTTATGTTGGAAACAGGTTGTATGATCTGGTATGCAGAAAACGTTCAAGAATTATTTGACATGACCATTGCAGCATTTACTGTAGCAGAAATGCCAGATGTACACGTGCCGATCGTAACTGTTGTTGATGGTTTCTTTGTATCTCATACAAGAGAAGCAGTAATGCTTCCAGCAGATGATATTGCATTGCACCCATATGATCCATATGCAGCGCCACTACCTCCAATAGATTCAGAGATGCCTCCGGGAAGATTCCTGAGAGATCCATTTGTAATGAAATCTAACTACATCTCTTATGCAACACACGCTTCATGGCAGTGGGAAGTAAGATCAGCTGTAGACAGATCTAGACCTTATGCAAGACATTACCTTAATGGTTTGGCACATGTAACCGGTGACGAAGATGCAGAGATTGTATTTGTTGCTTGTGGTACAGCATCTAACCAGGCAAAAGAAGCACACAGAGAACTTGCTAAGCAAGGTATTAAGTCAAAAGTTGTAAAACTTAGAACAATCAGACCATTCCCGCATGAGGAATTGTTAGCGGCTACTAAGAGTGCTAAATACATCTTTGTTCCAGAATTCAACATTGTTGGATGGTTGGACAAAGAAGTAACACAATCACTTTATGGTAAATCGGAAGCAAAAATTATTGGTAGACCAAGAGTTGCAGGTGGTATGTCAATGCCAGTTGAATCTATTCTTCAAGAAGTTTTTGAAAATACGAATGCGAAAGGGGCATAATTATGTCAGTAGATATTTATAAGATCAATCCCGAGTTCAGAGATATCATGCCAAAAGATATCCTTGATCTTGAGGACAATGCGACATGGGGTCAAGAAAAACGTACTATTCAAGACCTTACAGATAAAAAAGAGTTACTTGAAGAGCATTCACTATGTGCAGGTTGTCCTGAGGCAGCTGCATTAAGATATGTTTTGACAGCACTTCCAAAACCTGAAGATACAATTATTGTTAACTCTACAGGGTGTACATCTTTGATGTTCCCACACATTGCACTACATACTGTGCATTCACTTTTTGGTAACCAAAATGCAGTTGCATCTGGTATCAAAAGAGCATTAGAGTGGAGATTCCCAGACAAAGTGAAAGATGTTATGGTACTCGCCGGTGACGGTGCAACTATCGATATCGGTCTTGACTATACACTTCAGTCATTCTTTAGACAAGAAAAAATCACAACAATTTGTTTTGATAATGAAGTCTATGCAAACACAGGTGGACAAGAATCTGGTTCTACACCAAAAGGTCATGTATTTAAAATGGCTCCTAAAGGAAAAGTTTTTGATAAAGTACCTATGTGGGAACTTGCTGTTACTTCAGGATGTCAGTATTCTATCAAACTTACAGCATCAGCACCTAAAGCAGTTGCCAGAGCAGTAAGAGAAGCAGTATATATTGCCAGAGAACTTGGACCAACATATATCCACCTTTACACACCTTGTATCCTTGAAATTGGGTTAAGTGCAAGTGAAGGTTTATGGGAAATGAAAGAACAAGACAAAGATAGATTTGTTTCATTTAAATATGTTTCTCCTGAAGCAGAAGCATTGTTAAAAGAACGTAAGAAGGAGGGACTTCTGTAATGGCTAAAGATTCACTAAAAATTAGAATGCCAGCTCTTGGTGGACAAGGTGCTGTTACTGCAGCACACATTGCTGCTACAGCTGCTGATACTGAAGGTTACTATGCGGTCTCTAACCCTTTCTTTGGTGCTGAAAAAAGAATGGCACCTTCAGAGAGTTATACAAGAATAGGTACTGTACCTATTTATGATAGAGGAGAAGTTATTTATCCTGATATCGTTATGATATATCACCCACAAGTTATTACTATGGGTAAATCATATACTATGCCTTTTTATGCAGGTATTAAAGAGAATGGTCTTGTATTGATTAACTCTGATATTGAGCTTTTAACTAAGCACGATAAAGATTTCTTAGACTCTATGAATGTAAAAGTATTGACAAGAGACTTTACAAAGTTTGCTGTTGAAATTGCAGGTACTGAACTTGCAACAAATATGGCAATGCTTGGTGCGCTTTTTGGTGCACTTGGTACCATTGGTAAGCCAGCGATTGAAGAGGGAATTAAAGATAGATTCCTTAAGAAATACACAGCTTCTGGTGGTACAGCAAGTTTGGATTCTGTTATTGAGAAAAAGTTTAAAAAGAAACTTGACTTGATCGAGAAAAACCTTGAAACTGCATCTGCTGCGTATGATCTAACAGCTGAATGGGCGAAAGAAGTTGGTCTTGAGCCAATGCTTGAACCTGTATCTATGGTTGATGGCGTACGTCAAATATAATCATATCTGTGCTTAGGCACAGATATTTCCCCTGTACATACTATATAAATAATAATAGTATTATTTATATAGTATGTATTTAAATCTCTCCAATATTTTAAGGTATAAGTTATGATATCCTCTTTTGTGATCACTGGATTTTTAGGTGTTGGTAAAACAACCATGCTCACTAATAGTGTAAAACAATATTTCCCCGATAAAAAAATAGCCATTGTTGTCAATGAATTTGGTGATATTGGCGTAGACAGTAAAGTACTCACAAATGTTTACTCTGAAGTACTAGAGATCTCTGAAGGATGTATATGCTGCCAACTTGCAGAAGAGTTTGAGAGCGGTGTTTCCGAGATCATTGAGAAGTATGATCCCGAGATCATTTTTGTAGAAACTTCTGGTGCATCAGAACCTTTTCCTATCTTTTTGTCTTTACAAAATTTGGGTATTTCAGTTGAGGGTGTTATTTGTGTTGTAGACAGTAAAAACTTTGACGCTTACAAAGAGAACTCTACAGCACAGTATCAGCTTGGTGGTTCGAACATTATAGTAATGAACAAGACAGACTTGATCAGTGATGAAGAAGCTATGGCAGTGGAAGCTGAGATAAGAGAAGTGAAAGAAAAATTTGACATTAAAAACACCATGACAGGGAAGCCTGTATTCAAAAACTATGTCCTGCACAGGGCAGAGCAAGGTTTGGTGAATAAAGAGGTCTTTGAGGGTATTTACAGGGTAGAGGAACTGATTGAACTGGCGCTAGATCATAAACATCTTGATCATACAGTCAAAGATTCACTTACACAAAAAGTGGCTTACTTCACAACTGACATAAAGTTTCAGGATGTAGATGATATCTTAGAGAAGCTTCCCAAAAATATTTACAGGGTCAAAGGGGTGGTAAGCGTGGAAGATGTACACAATGCCATCTTTGTTAACTATGCCTTTGGCGATGTGTCATTTGAAGAGTTGCCAGAGTATGATGGCAAGTCTTTGCTTATCTTCATAGGAGAAAATATTGACAAGGATGTGGCAGAGCTATGTGATGCATCTGATACTTTGTCTTTGCCCAGATTTTCTATATAGGCATAAAGCAGCATTAGCTAAATAGACAACTTAAGGACATTTTCCATAAGTTGTATGATATAATCCAAAAAAATAAGGAAAAAAGATGAGTCAAATTATTGTAATAGCAAGATTAGAGTTAAACAAAAAAAATATGTTAGATGAGTGGAAAGTATTATCAAGACAAATTGGAGAAGACCTGGAAGGCGAAGATGGTTTTATATACCGTGATTCTGTCATACATGATGATGGGAGCATTTCTTGTATTTTAAAATGGGAAAGCAGGGCACATCAAGAGAAGTTTATGGAAGATCTGGCTGCACGTACTGACATGATCACCAATATGCGTATGGAAGATTTTGAAAGAATTGTAAATGTGAGTACTATCAAACAAGAATTTTTAGAGATTATTTAAATTAGAGAATATGTAAGGAGACTGGTTTAGTCTCCTTTTGTCTATCGCTCTGGATTAACCGCAGTGTCCACCACCACAACATCCACCACCTGAACCTTCTTCTACACCGATCATAAATTCATTACCAGCAGCTGCTTTTGACACAAAATGATGTTTTGAACAAAAATCTTCATTCATGATCTCTGTAATGGCTCTTGAGTAATTGATAGCATCTGCTCGGTTGTCAAATGTTTTTTCTTTTTGTATATCGCTTTTGCGGAAACACCCGCACTCTCTTTCTATTTGTACTGTAAACATAGTTATCCTTTGTGTGTTAAATATGAGGGATAATAGCCATAAGTCCTTAAAGAGATATTAAATAGGAGTAATTTACTCTTTTAATAGTCATCCTCATCATCTTCGTAGTCTGCACGGACCACTGATCCCATGACAATCACATCCCCACGGTCTTCCGCTTCAAAATAGTGTGTATGACAAAACTCTTGGTTCATGCGGCACTCCATGATCTTTGCTTTCATCAGCGCATCAGATTTTGTCTCAAAGGTTTGATCATTTTCAAACCCGCTTTTCTTAAAACAGTTACATTCATTTTCTATATGGATTGTATACATAGTGATCCTTTTTTAGTTAAATATCAGTCAAGTTCTTTAATGACTATAAATTCTCCATACTCATAAGAGTATACTTTCTTTGCTTCTTTGTCTATGATGATAGGTCTGATCCATTCATTTAAAATGAACTCCTTGGCAATGGAGTTTTCAACTGCTTTAGCTACAGTATCTAAAGGTGCTTCCATGAAGGTAAGCAGACGTACAGGTTCATGGTAGGCTTCACCTTCTGTAAGAACACTTTGTGTTGGCAAACCTATTTTCAAGTCACTGTAGTTTCCATTGTAGACACCTACTTTGGCCACAACATTATGATAGACTTTTGAGCCTGCACCATAGGTTTTGTTGTCTACTGTTGAGAAATAATGTTCAAGGTTGATCCACTCACCGACAACCAGGGGACCGTCAAAGATACGGGTAAGCAGATCGGCGTTGTTGTTGTCCACTTTCCAGTCGTAAGAGTGCATGAATAGACGGTTACCAAAGTTAAGGTGACGCGTAGAGTCTCTTGGACCGGCAAAGACACCCATATTGCCTGCTAGGCCCCATTCCGGTCTTGGTTCAGACCAGTCCATGGTCTTAGTGAAAAGATCTTCCTGTATTTTGGCATTAGGAAGTACCTTGACTCTCTCTTCTCGCGATTCCAGTGAAGCTGCATTAAAATCTTTTTTCACTTTTTCAAATTGTTTTTTCTCATCTTCATTTAAGATGTCTGTATCATAAAAGGTTATTTCATCTGTGGTGGTGACATGCATCGAAGGTATAAATTTGACCTCTTCAGGTATCTCTATGCCTTTTGTTTTAAGTAGGTCACGTACCTCTTTTTTGTTTCCTATCATACAGAGTGCTCTGGCATTTGGCAGAGATATACTTCCTCCACAGGCACCACAGTCCAGTGCAGATTCAAAAGGGTTATTGTCTGAGAGACTTCCGTGTCCTGCAATAGTGACGAATTTTGGAAAGTCTTTGAGCAAACCAATCATTTTGAGTAGGTTCTCCAGATACATGGCTTGTTCATCCAGGGTAAATCCTACCATTTTAAGTCTCTCTTTTTGTGTCTTGTAATCTTCCGGGGTTACATGATAAGAGTCTTTTAATTTTTCGATCATATCGAAAGGTACACTTGTGCAATGCATGTTGTCAAAAACAAGATGTTCCCAAAGTTTTTCTATTTCAAGGTTGTCAAGGGAAGTATTTGATTGTGTGGTCAACACTTCGTTGATGAGATTTATATGCAATCTTTTCACATATTTTTCTATTTCTTCCTCTGTAAGTTTATTGAGCGTATAGGTGGTTTTTGGCTTTTTGGGTTTCATTTTGGAAAAGAGTTTTTGTGTCTTTCCCGGGAAGAATGTTTTACCAAAAAGTTTAACACCAAATGCCCAACCAATAGCTTCTACCATAATATAAGGGGTATAAGGATTGTTTTTGAGGTCATTTAGGACTTTCTTGTATGTTTTTGTGACACCTTTTTTTTCATTATACTCGTCATGACTCTCTGTAGGTATCTCAAAAACAATATTGTTTGGTTTGATGACAGCAGGTGCCAGGGCTGTGGCATGGGCTTTATCGAACTCAACAAATGAGATAGGAAGACCTAAAAAACCACCTGCACCAAAGGTACTGTATGCTCCTGATTCTTCTATCTTCCTGCGAATGACCTCAGATCTGACATCTAAACAAAAAATACCAGCGGCTAAAGGTTTTTCTGTATAAGTATGTGTACTTGTAAATTCATCGACATAATGTGTAATATAGCTGTCTTCAAGTGATTTTAACCAAATATAGCCTTCTTCTTTTTTAAGAAAATGAGTAAACTTCCCAAAATCAACCAGAGACATATCAAGCTCAGGTAAACGTTTCTTTGCAAGTTGTATTTGCAGTGAATTAAGATTGATCTCATCAGTGACATAGGCATTTAGGATCTCTTTGTAGTCCCGATGCTCTTCCATTGCATCATTGTAGGTACCTGTGAGTTTACCTTTTGACTGTAAGAGTTTTAAAATAGAAAATTCCATGTTCTCTTTAATGTAACTGTGGAGTATGTCAAAATTGTTAATGGTTTCATTTCCAATATATTTACGCTCAAAATGTAAGCGAATAGCCATATAATCCATAAGAGTTGAGGGATGCTCTTGTTGAGAGTAATAACTGTCATCTTCTGAACGGTATTTGATAAAACCAGCCCAGCCGTGGAGTTTGAGTATATGTGTTAAAAAGTATTTTTCGACATCTTTGACTTTGAGTTTTTCGAGTATCTCCTGTACATATATTTCTGAATCTCCGGTATGCTCGATGTTTTCATAGAGTTTAAAGGTATTGAACATACCCAGCTCTCTGTCTGCCATACTCAATGTAGTTTGTGCTTCATCAAGATAACGGGCAATGTATTCGATAATGTCTTTTTCAATGAGTTCTTTTTCTGTGGTACCAAAAAGGGCATCATGAATTTCATAGAAGGTCATATGTTTAGTGAGTGCTTCGAGCCACGCTTCTTTGTCCATATAGATAGAGTGTTTTTCTAGACAGCTGTGCAGATCTTCATCGATCTCATTGATCTTTAACTCTTCGTAACTTCTTAGAGAGTTCCAGTCCGGACTGATTGTAAGCATGAATGTTTTAGCCTGCTCTGCATAGTCTCCAAAATCAGAAGACTGCAGTGCTTTTTGTAGATTCTTTTCCAGAGACTCTGATGTTATCTTTCCCTTATTGTAACGGGCAATATAGTAATCGGGATCCATATATACTTTACCGCCAAATATACTTTTGGCTTTCTCTACACCCTCTTTGAAATTAAGATCTTCAAATCCTTTTAAAGGGTTATGATGAATAAAGGCACCAATAGGCCAATAGTGTGGTACGGTATTTTGTACCGCTTTTAATTTTTCTTGAATACTCATGACAGTAACTCCTTAAAACCTACTATGCTTAGCAGTAATAAAATGATAACGATGAACAGGTGTAATCTCCGCTCTTTCAGGGTAAGGTCAACATAATGCACATTGTCATTCGGTTTGCCAAAGACGGTTTTTGCCATCACCCGCATAGCGATCAGAAAGTTCCCAAAAAAGATGACAGAATTGATGATATACCACATAAAGTGCGTGTCTGAAGAGAGGATACCGTTTAGAAACAACAAGGCATTTGGGAAAGGAGGGTAGAGTGCCAATGCTGTTAAGTAAATGGTCAGGAAAAGTCCTGCATACGGTGTGACAAGGGTAATACCGCTCACAGACTGGTAGTTGGCACTCCCATAGTTTCGTTCATAGTATTTGGCAATAAAATAAAGCCCAAAGAGTGTCAAGAGCATAGAAAGCGCATAAAGGACACTCTCCTCTGGTCCGAACAGCATAAGTACAGGTGCATTAAAGAACAGTACATAATACCCCAGTTTATAGAGATTGGTTGTTTTATTGGCTCTGTAGAGTGAATAGAGTGAGGCAATAAATGCAATAATGACAAAGGGCATAGATACCTCTTGCGGAAAGAGCGTATCAATAATGATACCACAGACAAGCAAGGCAGTAGAAAGAAAGAATATTTTCTCTTTTTCCAGTGTCTTTGTCTTTTCAAGATAGACATAGTACGGCACACCCGCAAATAAAAACAATAAAATAAAATGTATTAACATCATGATCCTCTTTAAAATATTTTGAAGTATTTAACATACATATCGGATATATATCCTTCTTTGGCCAGCATCTTGTAGAATCGCCATTTCGCTTTACTCGGTTTATGTTTACCTACAGGTACATTGACATAATGTTGTTTGTAGGTAAAGAGCCAACCGACGACCATGATAGCACCTAACATAAAAATCGTCATTGCGCCTGTGACATTGAGTGTAGCAACCTCATAAAAGAGCGGACCGTATTCACCATACAGGAAGTGTTCCAATGCCAGACCTACAAACTCATAGGTAAACAGGACAAGGACAAAAGAACTTATCAGTGCGAAAATGACTTTTGGCGAATTCACTTTATTGACCTCAAAGAAGGACAAAAAGAGTTGTGTACCGGTAAGCCATGCAAATGCAAGTATTAAGACAGCCGCATTAAACTCCAAGCCGTCTGTCAGCAGGAATTTCAGGCCAACAAAGACAATGACCGGCAATACCGTAAAGAAGGCGATCATACGGAACATGTTGATACTGTTGTATTGCGGCTTCTCTTCCCAAAAAACTTCATGTGAAAGACGTTTGGGAATATTGGGGTCTTTTCTTGCCTGGTGGATAAGACTGCCTGATTCCAGGAAAAGAGAGGCTTTGAAAATACCATGGACCATAAGGTGGTAGATGGCAAGAGAGAATGCACCCAATCCTACTTCCATAATCATGTAACCCATCTGTCCTACAGTGGAGTAACCAAGAGAACGTTTAATGTCGGAGACGGCAAGCATGAGTAAAGATGCGAAGACCGCAGTAATGAGTCCCATAACAAAAGCGACATTGAGTACAGCAGGGGTAAGCAGGAGCAAAAAAGCCATTTTATTGAGTAAAATTCCTCCTACGTTCACTACACCGGCATGCATAAGGGCAGAGACGGGGGTCGGTGCTTCTGAGGTGTACGGCAGCCAAAGGTGAAAAGGCATAATGGCTGATTTCATCATGGCTGCGAACAGGAATAAGAAGCCAATGACGTAAATGACCGGGTTGTCAATAGGACCCAGTTTGGACATCTCTAACCATTTTTGACTGAGTTCTGCCAGATCAAAACTGCCAAATGTTTTATAGGTAAGTACTACAGCGATAATAAAAAGCAGGTCAGCCAATTTATGGATAAGCATGGTCCATCCGCCATTTTTAATGGCCGATTTTGACTCCACATTAAAAGATATAAGCAGGTAAAGACTGATACTCATAAGTTGCCATGCGATCGTAAGTATGATAAGGTTGTTACTCATAACAAGAAGGTAGATAGCTGAAAATATGAAGTTCAGAAGGATAAAGAATCTTTTATACTCCGGCTCGTCCCACATATATTTTGTGGAGAATTTTCGTATAACAAGCCCTAGTATGGCCACATAAGGTACCAAGATGGCAGAGAGTTCATTGTAGACCAGCAAGCCGTCAAAACCGTAAATAGCTTCCCCTGTGGTCATGACATAATATGTTCCAAAAAGTCCCAATATCGCAACGATAGATGAGAAAAACAGACTTATTTTCGGCATTAAGATTTTCTGTTTTAAAAACCCTAAAGAAAAGGCAATCAAAACTGGTATGAACGGAATAAATAAAACTAAATTTTCCACTAAAAGTTCCCCCTATATATACATTAATTAGAAATAAAATATTGATGGCATATCAATAGATACATTTCTATACTAGAAAGTATCATAGCTAAATTTATAAAGAGATACTTAGCGATACCTTATTGAATGCACATTTACCATTAAGGTGCGCTAAAATGAAACACTATAAATGGCATAAAGGTAGGAAAAATTATAAAAGTATTTAGAGGTCTAATTTACGTATAAAATTTGTGGCAATATCTGTACTTTTTTGTTTGAAAAATTCCCCGGCTGAGGGGGTATATATGGTATCTACTGTATGATGGAAAAGTGTGATCCATACAGAGAATGTCCCACGGTTAATCCCCGAAATATCGAGGTGTGGCCGTAAGGGGTTCCCTTTGTACTCATCATATCCTAAGGCAACAAATTTCCAAAACTCAGTGAGAAGGATCAGGTGCTCTTCCCATTTTTCATTGTGTATATCTTCACCGAGTATTTGTATGAAAAAAGGTGCCAAAAGAGGGTCTTTTATGACCTCTGTGTAAAATCTACGCACAAGCAGCGCAATATTTTCTTCGTTGATGCTTTTGTGAAGGGATGTATTCATAAGAGGGATAAGAGAGGAGAGTGCTATTCTCCTGTCCCTTTATAGATCGTATCAAAATGGGCAGCCAAGTCTGAGGTATAGACAGCCGCGGAAATGACATCACAGTTAAATGTGTTAGAGAAGCAGGAAGGCTCTTCAAAAAGTTCTCCGCTCTGTTCAATGACTTTGGTTGCTTCTATCAGGCCCTGGTCATTTTTACTTGCATAGTTAAGTGCTGCTAAAAATACTTCTATTTTTCGCCCTACAAATTGTTCATCAAGTAATTCTTTGATAAATGCATCATTGTTGTAGTCATGTAAAAGTTTTTTTACATTTTCTGCTGACATATATACACCGCCGCTGTAGGGACCTTGAAGTTTACTGCTTACCTGCAGGTCTTCAATGTAGTCACTTGGAATAACCTCTTCCCAAGCAGTGACGTAGGTTTTATGAAATTCAGGATCAATAATACTAGACAGTGCAGAACCTTGTACAAAATAGAATGTTTCAAAGAACCCTTGTACAATAGCTAAAAAGTAGGCATGCCATTTGTTAAAATTATCATAATCAAGCTCTCTTGAACGTTTGATCATCTCTGTGTATTTATTTTTATAAAATGTTTGAAGTTCTTCAAGGTCATGGTTCTTTTGCTGCTCTTTGGGGATACGTACCTCCAGCGAATTTATAGCACCTAAGTCCTCAAATGCATCAAAATACCATGCTTTCATTTGTGCTTCTGAAATGGGGTGATAACTTATACTAAGATCCATAGTTAACCTTTAATTTTTAATTTACTGCGATAGGGCACCTATTCTTAGAGGTGCCCTATATCCAACAGCCTATTTATAAGGGCGGGATTATACCACAGTGTTACTTGTGGCAAGATACAAGAATTTTCTTTAAAAAAACTTAAGTATCCTTAATTAAATAGCAATTAGATATAATCTGATTCAGATAGCGTATAAGAAGGATGAAAGATGTTTGAAAGCGTAATAAAGAGTTCGGATAGAGCAGAAGCGAAGATATTTTTTGGTTCACAGGAAGAGATAAAAGAGAAATGTGAAGAGCGTACGAGTCCTTTTGACGGATCTGTAGTAAGCAGTGCGCCTGTTTGTGATGCTGAAGATACGATCAAAGCACTCAAGATCGCAAAAAAAGCAGCAAGATCGGCAGCAAGATCCCCCCTTTCCCAACGTATAGCATGGCTTGAAGATGTAGCAAAAAAGTTACATGAAGAGAAAGAAGCCTTCGCCGTTATGTTGGCAAGAGAAGTGGCAAAACCTATAGCTTTTGCACGTATTGAAGTAGAACGCTGTGTGGAGACGGTACGTTTGACTGCTATGGAGTTGGCACATCTTCATGGAGAGACCATCCCTACAGACATTATGCCAAGTGGCAAAAAAACACTGGCATATTTTAGACGTGAACCTGTGGGCGTGGTGGCTTGCATTACCCCGTTCAATTTTCCACTGAATCTTGTAGCCCACAAAATTGCGCCTGCCTTGGGTGCAGGGAATAGCGTGGTCCTCAAGCCTACACCGGAGGCTCCCATGGTAGCCTATATGTTTGCAAAACTTTTTGTAACATCTGAATATGCTGTTAAAGATGCCCTTTCTGTGGTGTATGGAGATGCTGAAGTAGGTTCAACTTTAGTACAGAGTGATATTCCAAGGGTTATCTCATTTACGGGGTCTGTGCCTGTTGGAAATATCATTACCAAACAGGCAGGTATTAAGAAAGTAAGCCTTGAACTCGGCGGTAATGCAGCGACCTACATAGACAAAAGTGCAGACTTGGCAGTGGCTGCACAGCGTTGTGCTTTTGGTGCTTTTTATAACTCTGGACAAGTCTGTATCTCTTTGCAGCGTATTTATGTGAATGAGGAGGTGTATGAAGCATTTTCTACGCTGATGGCTAAGGAAACGGCCAAGTTAAAAGTAGGCTCTCCCTATGAGCATGATACCTTTATGGGACCTCTTATAGATGCAGAGTCAAAAGAGAGAGCCAAATCATGGATAGCTTCAGCCAAAAGTGAAGGTGCAAAAGTGATCTCAGGTGGAGATGAGGTGGAGGGTATGTTCCCTCCTACGGTGATGGCCGATGTGACCGATGAGATGAAAATTATATGTGAAGAGGTCTTTGCCCCGATAGTTTCTTTGGTTCGGGTACCTTCTTACGAAGTGGCGGTAGAGAAGATGAATGATTCTCCTTATGGTTTACAGTTTTCTATTTTTACCAATGATCTGCGTATGAGCCAGGCATTTATTGAAGATGCAGAGTGTGGAGGTGTGGTGATCAACGACATTCCTACCTTGCGTTTTGATGTGCAGCCTTATGGTGGGTCTAAACTTTCAGGAGTAGGGCGTGAAGGACCGAAGTGGGCACTCGAAGAGTTCACCCAAGTGAAGTCTATCGTCATTTGTTAATGATTGGTCATTTTTAGCTAGCTTTGCTATAGTGTCAGTATTTATTTTTGGAGAAATTTTATGGATCTTATGTTTGAACCAGGCTTTTTAGGGACGCGTGCCCCTTTGTTTATGGATATTGTATCGGTCATTGTGGCATTACTGCCCTTTTTGATCTTTGGGGCGATAAGTCTTGCCAAAAACAATAATTATAAGGCACATGAGAGTGTACAAAAGTTACTTTTTATAGTGACCGTGATCGTGGTAGCATTTTTTGAATATGGTGTACGTGTAGAAGGAGGGTATAAAAACCTTATGGAGGGAAGTTCAGTAGGGCATAATTATTTCATTTATGTGTTGATATTTCACATTATGATCTCTGTAGTGACCCTTATTTTATGGGTCATGACACTCTACTATGCAAAACGTTATAAAAGACAGTCTACACTTCCAGGGCTCTATTCTGAAGCGCATAAAAAAGCAGGACAACGTACCTTTGTCGGGATTATATTGACCATGCTTACCGGTGCCTGGGTCTATGCCTTGCTTTTTGTGTATTGATCATGCAACAGGTTGCTGTATCGGCGTGTCTTTTAGGCCAGAAGTGTCGTTATGATGCTTCTGACAATACAAATGAAGCACTTTTAAATGCCTTGGAAGGGCTGGAAGTGATTCCTTTTTGTCCTGAAGACCATGCCTTTGGTACACCCAGACCTACCATGGACCTGATAGAGACAAAAGAAGGACACATAGCCATTTCAAATGAAAATGGAAAGGACCTCTCTTTACCTGTTGAAGAATATGCGATACACTTTTTTAATACCTATCCGGCCATAGATCTGTTCATCGGTAAAGACCGCAGTCCTTCCTGTGGGGTCTGTTCTGCAAAACTCTATGATGAACATAAAAACCTGATAAGTACAAAGGAAGCTGGACTTATGGCAAAAGAGGCGATAAAACGTGGTATTAGCTGCGTGGATGCTGAGGTATATATCGCGTAGGGTGGCGCATTTATGCCCACCAAATAATTGAATTTGATAGAAGGTGGGCATAAATGCACCACCCTACAAGGAGATAATTTGAAACTATTATTAACATTTTTACTAAGTACCCTTCTTTTAACAGCAAATGCGGAAACAGAAGACCAAACCAAACAAGCCATTGTCAAGATCTACGCAACTGCAAAGATACCAAACTACCAGGCACCGTGGAACAGTTCCATGCGCAGCAGTACGGGTTCGGGTGCTATTATTGAGGGTGGGTACATTTTGACCAATGCGCACGTAGTAGCAAATGAAGCTTTTTTGGAAGTACAGCGTTATGGTCAGCGTAAACGCTATATTGCCAAAGTGTATGCTGTCTCTCATCAGGTAGATCTGGCACTTCTGAAAGTAGAAGAGGCTGCTTTTTTTAAAGGCGTAAAGCCACTCTCTTTTGGTACATTGCCTAAGGTGGAAGAGAAAATCGTTGTGTACGGTTACCCAATGGGTGGCTCTACACTCTCTGCAACTATTGGGGTGGTCTCACGAGTGGAACACCACACCTATGCACACAGCGGAGAAACATTTTTGGCCGTACAGATAGATGCTGCAGTCAATCCTGGAAATTCCGGTGGACCCGCTTTATCCAAGGGGAAGATCATTGGTGTGGTCATGCAGGTCATTACGAAATCACAAAATATAGGTTACATTGTCCCTGTAAACATCGTCAAACATTTTATAGAAGATATGAAAGATGGCAAGTATGATGGTTTTGCAGACTTGGGATTAGGCACACAAAAACTTGAAAACCCTGCCTTGAGACGTTATTATGGTTTAGATGCAAATACAAGCGGCAAACTTGTAAATAAAGTAGTCTACGACTCTACCTTTTCTGACCTGTTGGAAGAAGGAGATATCCTTACTGCAGTCGACGGTCACACGATTGAAAATGACGGTACCGTAGAGTTTAGAAATCATGAATATACCCATTTTCATCATTTTGTAGACAGACATCAAATGGGAGATACGATAGCTTTGGATATTATCAGGGATCAAAAGCCGATGCATGTCAACGCGAAGTTAAAACATACGGCGGATGATATGTATCTGGTAAAAACAACCCGTTATGACACGATGCCAAGTTATTTTATCTATGGTGGATATATCTTTTCCCCTTTAACACGAAATCTTATTGTTTCTACCAAGAGAAATCGTGTGGTCCTGAGTAACCTTGCGGGGAAGTGGCAGGAAGAAGACAGGAGTGAAGTGGTTGTGTTGCTTAAAGTACTGGCCTCTGATATAAGCAGGGGAGACAATGAATTTGGTATGTGGCCTATCGATACAGTCAATGGTGAAGCGTTTAAAGACTTTGAAGAATTTTACCAGATGATGCAAGCGGTGAAGTCACCTTATATTGTCCTTGAAGATAAAGATGGCGTACAGGTCATCATCGATAAAAAAGAAGCGCAGGATAAGCAGGCTGAAATACTTAAAAAATATAATATTGAGTATGATAAATCTATTGACTTGCGTACATCTGAGACGAAATAGCGCTTAGTCATACTTTTTAAACTGCTCCAACCACGCTTTGTCTTCTTCACTCAGTGTGCCTACACGTTCAAGAAGTTTTGCTTTGGTGTTGATGAGGTCTTCTATTTCCAAATATTCTAAAAGAGCAGGGTTGATGGTAGGTTCTTTTCTGCCATAAGCGATGAGTTTTTCTATATCTGCGAGTAATTTTTCTTTGGAGTGTTCATTTTCTATATTCATTCTGTTATACTACCTAAAAAATTATAAGGATGTACCATGTTACAAGTAGGTGATGCAGTACCAGACTTTTGTCTGCCAAACCAAGATGAAGAAGAGATATGTTTTAGAGATAT
>DQVY01000038.1 GCA_015661535.1 Sulfurovum sp.
AGCTAAAAGCTGCAGTAACGCCTACCTTTATTTTCATTGATGAAAATGCGAAGATATTACTCAATATTCCAGGTGCATGGAATAAATCTGATTTTATAGAACTACTCAAAGAAGCCAAAATAAGTAAACAAAAAAAGGATAGAAAATGAATTGTTTAACAAAAGTATTATGCCTATGTGCATTACTCGCAAGTAGTAGTGTAGCTGAAACAGAATTTGCAAAACCCATACCTGCCATAGATAATCCAAGAAAACTGGTGTTTTCCCTACCTAGTGGTGATACAAAAGAGATGAATCGCATTATTAGTACGATTAACAATGTGATGAAATATTATCGACCTGAAAATACAGAAATTGTTGTGGTCGCCTATGGCCAAGGGTTGAATGCCTTATTAAAAAAAGGTGACAAAGATGTACGTAAACGTATAGAAGCATTAATGACTTATGATGTAGTATTTATTGCCTGTGGTAATACCATGAAAACATTACATATTGACAAAAAAGACTTACTTGATGATATAGAATTTGCAACAGCAGGATTGGTCGAAATAATAGAAAGAAAATTACAAGGATACAGCTATACACAGCCATAATATTTACACTTTATTTACACAATAAAGTTATAAATATGTTAGATATATTTTAAAATGCATTGATGTGCTAAACTTAATAAAAAAGGAAATAAAAGAATGAAATTGTTAATAAAGGGGATGCTATGTGCATCATTGGTTGTGAGTGCTGTGATGGCGACAGAGAATGTTAAGTCTGAAAAAAAGGCAGATATTGAAATATTTACATCAACCAATAGTGATGGGAAAATTACGCCTAAAAGCATAGAATCTGCATTTAAAAAAGCAGGCTTTACTGTATCGGCAAATAGAGACATGAATGGTCCATTTTTGAAACAATTTAAATCATCAGGGTTTGTTACTTATAATCTGTTTACTTTTTATAAAAAAGATGTTGTACTTGAATTGGTAAAAAAATATCCAAATGTGGGTTTATTTGCCCCTATGAGTATGTCTATTTATACTAAAAAAGGTGATACCAGTATTTCAGTTTCATCATTGACTGCTGAAGCTATGGCAAAAATAATGCAAGCACCAAGTGACGATAAAACTTTACATGATTTACGTAAACTTGTTAAAGAGACGTTAAAAAGTGCTATGCCCAATGGCACATTTGAAAAACCAACATATGACATACAAACAGCAAAAGGTGAATTGGTAACCCATTTTAGTATGGAAATAGATCCAGAAGACTGGGATGATGAACTTGAAGAACTTAAGATGGGATTTGAAGGAGAATTGGCACCTAAAGGATTTGTACTAGCAGGATTTAACAATTTAGGTGATGAATTTGAAGAAGCAAACTATGAAGCTTATGATTTTTATGAAGTGTACTCAATTTGTAAATTACCAGTTATCTATACAATAGCAAAACACAGACCCGAAGCAGGGGCTTATGCACCTTGTTCACTATACTTAAGTAAAAAGAAAAATGACAACATGGTCAATATAGGATTTCCATCAGTGTATAATTGGATCTCATCTATGAATATCAATGATGCAGAAGATATTAAGGTATTGGAAAAAGCACAGATGGATATGATGACAATTTTAAAATCACTGACAGAATAATATAACATATTGTATGAATAGATGTAATCATTAATTTTGATCATAATGACTGATTATGATACATACTATTCTAAATGACAGCAAATATCCCCATAAATAAACGGGGTCTAATCCAAAGTAATATACTATTAATCTATGCGATTACCCTGTAGTTATCAAATGAACGGGTACTTATAATGATTATAAGTTTAGCTAAATTTAAGGAGGAAGCATGAAATTAGGTTTCTTAGTTGACCTTAACCTATGTATGGGTTGTAAAGGTTGTGAGATTGCTTGTAAAGTGGAAAATGAAGTACCACTTAGTACTTGGCGTTTACGTGTAAAATATATTGATCTAGGAACATTCCCGGATACAAGAAGATCTTTTACACCATTACGTTGTAACCACTGTGAATCTGCACCATGTGAGCGTATATGTCCTGTATCGGCATTGCATTACTTGGAGAATGGGATTGTAAATATCGACAGTGACAGATGTATCGGGTGTGCGGGTTGTATGATGGCCTGTCCTTATGGCGCCATCTATATGGATCCAGAGACAAACACGGCAGACAAATGTACGTACTGTGCACACCGTATCGAATCGGGTATGATGCCTGCATGTGTGGTTGCCTGTCCTGTTGAAGCCAATATCTTTGGTGATATTGAAGATGACCACTCTAATATTTCACTCTACATTATGGAACATAAAGGGGCTGTGCAAGTACGTAAACCAGAAAAACATACGAACCCTCATCACTATTATGTAGGTGGAGGTAACCAGACATTGAATCCATTGGCACATGAGAGAATTGAAGGATATAGTCTTTTCAATAACATCACACATCTAGATCATGTTGGTGACAAGAACCATGGTATTTTAGATAGATTTTTAGCACCATTTGTTGGACATGACAAACTTGATAATAAGAGTTTTGTACATTTTGACAATACGGCACATGAGTCACACGAAGAAGAGGGAGGTCACTAAGATGGTAGAAAGTACAATTCACGCAACACAAGCGGTTGTTACACTTGATGTGCCTATCCAAGGTATTGTTTGGGGTAGTATTATTACTGTAAATATGTGGGCAAAAAGTATCGGTACCGGTGTCGTATTTTTAGCTGCATATCTATGGTTTAGACATTCAAAAGACGACATGCCTAACTTAAGATGGCTCATGCCGGTCATTGCATTTTTATCATTAAATATATTCTTATTGTTTACACTTATTGACTTACACCAGCCGTATAGAATGATCCATATCTTTACACATCCGCATTGGACTTCGTCCATTACTGTTGGGGCATGGATGGCTTCAGCCTTTTTAGGACTGATTACTGTACTTATGGTCATTGGTGCTGCAGATGCTTTCCCTACATTGGGTGGTAAAAAATGTAAAATAACAGGCTTAGCAAGAAAAAACTCAGGACTGTATGAAAAAATCATGCCGTTCTTGGTATTTTTAGCAATTCCTGTAACAACTTATACCGCTATTATCATGGCACAAGCCTCTGCAAGAGAGTTATGGCAGGCACCTACGGAAGTCATGCAAATGATGTGGGCAGCACTGATGGCTGGATCTGCAGCATTGATCTTCATTTCAGGGTCATGGTCTAAAGAAGCAAGAAAAGACTTAGCACTGGTATTGACAGTAGCGGTATTCTTCTCTTTTGCAATGTATATGTCTGAATATTTCTTCTCTTTCAAATCAGCAGAAGCAGAAGCAATTTTAGAATTCGTACACTCAGGTGGTGCGTATAACCTTGAGTTCTGGGTTGGTATGACAGTTGGATTTATTATTCCATTCTTCTTAGGAATGAGCTATATGAAATCAGAAAATATGACGCTGCTTAGATTTGCAGCACTTGCAGCATTGGTGGGGCTATTCTTTGTTAAAGATGTATGGCTTAAAATTCCACAAATGTTACCGTTGAGTTAAGGAGATATAGATGACAAAATCAATGAAAAATGAAAACCCTTCTTTTATAGAAGGTAGAAGATCTTTTCTTAAAGGTACAGCATACTCTGTGGCAGGTGCAACACTTGCGGCAGGTGTATTTGATACTGTAGCAGCTACACCGGCTGCAGCAGAAACAAAGTTTACGGCAACGCCTAAAACATTGGCATTTTACCCGCCTTTAGAAGAGTGGGACAGCTTTACAGAACTTTCCGGTCAAGATTGGAAACGTGGTGGTACTTCTAGAAACGGTGTACAGAGTGAAGACAATCCGGATGGTATTAAAGCGGTTGAATATATGCTTGTACCAACAGCATGTTCAAACTGTGAAGCATCATGTGGTTTAACAGCATGGGTTGATCTTTCTACCTATAAAGCTGGTGGACAACTTGCCGTACGTAAATACATGGGTAACCCGCTTCATGCAGGAAGCCGTGGTAGAAACTGTGCAAAAGGCTATGCAGCGCAGTCACAAATGTATGATCCGGACAGAATCCCTTTCCCTTTAATGAGAGCACCAGGTTCTAAAAGAGGTGAAGGTAAGTGGGTAAGAACCACTTGGGATGAAGCAATGGCGAAGATCGGTAAGAAAATGCACGATACGCTTAAAGTAGGTGATGAGATCTCTAAAAAATCGATCATGTATCA
>DQVY01000225.1 GCA_015661535.1 Sulfurovum sp.
GGCGTATTTCTACATTATGGCACATATCCCTCTGGGTGAGGCTGTGACCTACAACAAAACGTCCCCTATCTTCGTGGCCATATTTGCCTACTTATTTTTAAATGAGAAATTGCATAAAAGTGCCTTGATTGCCATCGTTTTAGGTTTTGTTGGTATCGTTCTGATCGCACAACCGCAGGGGGGGAGTTTTGACAAATATGACATTTTGGGTATATTTTCAGGCATAGGCGCCGCTTTGGCATATACTTCCATACGCGAGCTTCGTAAGTATTATGATACGCGTGCCATCGTGATGTCTTTTATGGGTGTAGGGACCATCGCGCCACTGATTTTAATGCTTGTGACTCCCTATGTAAGCGTATCTGAAGAGTTTGACTGGATGTTTGCCGAATTTGTTATGCCTCAAGGTATAGAGTGGGGATATGTAACTGCAGTAGGCATTTTTGCCACGATCTCTCAACTTTTAATGACCAAAGCCTATGAACTTACCAAAGCAGGGATAGTGGGTACGATTTCCTACTCCAACATTGTCTTCGCACTCATCATTGGTATAGCGTTGGGAGACCCTATTCCTGATTTTTGGACAATTTTGGGTATAATATTAGTCATTACGTCAGGGCTCTTGGTAGCGTTGCCAAAAATGAAACCATGAGTGCTCGTAGGGTCGGTTCACCGACCATCATTTGCATAATGAAGGAATAGAATGATTTTAATAGCCGGTCCATGTGTGCTGGAGAGTAGAGACACTGTCATGCGTATTGCAGAGTCTCTGAGTGTTTACCATGAAGACTGTACCAAAGAATTTTATTTTAAAGCAAGTTTTGACAAAGCCAACCGCACAAGTTTGGACAGCTTTAGAGGCCCGGGTTTAGAAGAAGGGTTGAAAATGCTTCAAGAGGTAAAAGAGCAGTTTGGCTATAAGATCTTGACCGATGTACATGACTATACGCAGCCTGCTTCTGTCGCTGAGGTAGCAGATGTCTTGCAGATCCCTGCCTTTTTGTGTCGTCAAACGGACCTACTTGTAGCAGCAGCAAAGACATCGGCTGTGGTAAATATTAAAAAAGGGCAGTTTTTGGCACCGGCCGCGATGGAACACTCTGTGGCAAAAGTACTTAAAACACGTGGTTTTGAGGGTGAAGTCTCTTACGAAAATGCCCAAAAGTATAAGGTATGGCTGACAGAACGCGGTTCTTCTTTTGGTTACGGGAATCTTGTGGTAGATATGAGAGGCTTAAAACAAATGAGAGAGTTTGCCCCTGTAATCTTTGATGCCACACATTCTGTACAGCAACCGGCATCGGGAGGTGCAACATCAGGCGGTGATTCCGCATTGGTACCCTATCTCTCTCGTGCAGCCGCAGCAGTGGGGGTAGATGGTTTCTTTTTCGAAACACATTTTGACCCAAGCCTTGCGTTAAGCGACGGTCCCAATATGATAGAATTAAAGAAATTGGAAACATTGATAGAACAGATCGATGCGATCAGAAGCATCGTAGAGTAGGGTGGTGTATTTATGCCCACCAAATATACAACATAAATTTAACTACATTAAAAACAAAGGAAAAACATGAAAACAGTTGAAGGTGATCTACAAGTAGACAAAAGTAAAAAAGTAGCCATTATAAATGCAAGATTTAACCATTTCATTACAGACAGACTGGTTGAAGGTGCGGTAGATGCTTATGCAAGACACGGGGGAAATGCAGATGACTTGGATCTTATTTTAGTACCAGGTGCATTTGAAGTGCCTTTTGCCTTGGACAAGGCATTGGCATCAGGTAAATATGACGCCGTATGTTGTTTAGGTGCAGTCATTCGTGGGGCAACACCTCATTTTGATTATGTCTCTGCTGAAGCAACCAAAGGTGTGGCATCTGTAACAATGAAGCATGGCAAACCTGCTACATTTGGCGTACTGACTGTTGATAGCATAGAACAAGCCATTGAGAGAGCAGGGACCAAAGCCGGGAACAAAGGTGCTGAAGCGATGGTAGGACTGATCGAACTTATTAACTTATATGGTAAATTGGAAAACTAATGGCAACACGACATCAAGCAAGAACCGCAGTTGTAGGACTTTTATATGCCTTTGATCTAGGCAATGAAAACATAGCAAACTTTTCAGATGAGATACTCGAAGAGGGAAAAATACGTAACAAACAAAGAGAATTTTCCAATACCCTTTTTACAGGTACTATTGAAAATATTGAGATGTTGGATGAAGAGATCAAAACACACTTGAAAGAGTGGGACTATGAGGGCATTGGCAAAGTGGAAAAAGCCATTATGCGACTGGGTGCTTATGAGATCATTGTAGCCAAAACAGACAGGGCGATCATCATTAATGAAGCGGTTGAACTTGCTAAAAAATTGGCAGATGAGAAGTCACCACAATTTATTAACGGTGTGTTGGATGCCATTGGGAAAGACGATAAAACAGATTAAATGATATTTTTCAGGGTGGTGCATTTGATGACCACCATTAGATAGAAATAAGTTTAATTTAGTATAAATATTTGATGAAGGTGGGCATCAATGCACCACCCTACGGAGAAACACATGACAAGTCCATTAACACAACGTATGACCATTGACGAAGCCATAGAACTCATAGAAAAAGCAGACCTGAAAACCTTAGGGAAGATGGCACTCGCACGCAAAAAAGAGATGCACCCTAAAGGGGTGACCACTTTTGTGGTTGACAGAAACATCAACTATACTAACATTTGTTGGGTAGACTGTAAGTTTTGTGCATTTTATACCCATGAAAAGAAAGAAGATGCGTATATTTTGTCTTTTGACGAGATAGATCAAAAGATCGACGAACTTTTGGCCATTGGGGGTACACAGATACTCTTTCAAGGAGGGGTACACCCAAAACTTGAAATAGAGTGGTATGAAGATCTGGTGGAACATATTTCCAAGAAGTACCCGCAAGTGACGATTCATGGTTTCTCTTCTATTGAGATAGACTATATCGCCAACCGTTCAAAGATCTCTATCTCTGAAGTCATACGCAGACTGAGAGACAAGGGGCTCTCTTCCATACCAGGTGCAGGCGCAGAGATACTTTCTGACAGGGTACGAGACATCATCGCACCTAAAAAACATGACAAAGACCAATGGCTTGAAGTGCATAGACAAGCACATAAACTTGGTGTAAAATCAACTGCGACAATGATGTACGGTACAGTTGAGACCGTACGTGAAATTGTGGAACACTGGGACTATGTACGCCAACTACAAGATGAAACAGGTGGATTTAGAGCCTTTATTATGTGGTCGTATCAGAGTGACCATACACAGTTAAAACGTGAATTACCAACCATCACAAAAACCACACCCAATCAATACCTGAGATACCTGGCAGTAGCCAGACTGTTTTTAGACAATGTACCTAACATTCAGAGTTCCTGGGTGACACAAGGCTCGTATATTGGGCAGATGGCATTGTTATTTGGTGCCAATGATCTGGGTTCAACCATGATGGAAGAGAATGTTGTCTCCGCCGCTGGTGCAAAAAATGAAATGAATCAAGATGAGATGATCAAGCTTATTCGTGATGTAGGTGAGAACCCTGCAAAACGTAATACAGCCTATGAGATATTAGAGAGATTTTAGCTGTAGAGTGGGCTTTTTAAGCCCACCAAGGAACTTCTCGATAGAGGTAAAATGCTAATAATGGTGGGCACAAGTGCACCACCCTGTGGAGAATAAATGAAAAGAATAATTTTATTATTAATTGTATTACAAGGAATATTAATGGCCGAAATGCTAGAAGAGATCAAAGTAAAAGATGCGTCAGTACCGGTTGTATTTGAAGAGGGAAATTACATTCCTATTGTCTCAATCCAACTTGTGTTTAGCAATGCAGGACATTTGAGTAATCCTGCGGGAAAAGACGGTTTGGCAGATATGGCAGCACGCCTCTTGAATGAAGGTACAAAAAAAGACGGCTCTTCAGGTTTTGCTACCAAACTTGATGCCAAAGCTGTAGATATTGATATGCATGTAGGACGTGAGAGTTTTGTAATAGAGGTTTCATCTCTTAAAAGTGAATTTCCTTATGCTATTGAGCGTTTGTTGGAACTTGTAAAAGATCCAAACTATACAAAAGAAGCGATGGATCAGGTTAAACATCAAAAAATAGGCTGGCTTACACAAAAGAAGAGTGACTTTGACTACATTGCAGGCTCTGCATTACGTGCAACCCTGTTTAAAGGTGAAGCATTGGGAAAACCTTATGATGGTACCTTGGCGTCCATCAAAGAGATATCACTTGAAGATGTTCAAACATTTATCAAGACACACCTGGGTTACAACAATGCTGTGGCTGTAGTTGGCGGAGATATTACTCTGCAGGAAGCAGAAGGGTATGTAGCAAAGATCTTGTCCCTTTTTCCAAAAGTAGTGCGTACAGAGGTGAAGAAAATAGAAGCTTCTGCTAAAAAAGAGGTAGTACTCATCGATGAAGAGACACAGCAGGCTTACATCTATTTTGGGGCACCTTTCAATTACAGCTACGAAGAAAAAGACCAATATAAAGCAAAAATTGCAGAGTACCTTTTGGGGGGCGCAGGATTTGGTTCAAGGCTCATGGAAGAGATACGCGTGAAGCGTGGTTTGACGTATGGCGTGTATGCTTCTCTAAGAAGAACAAAGCCTGTCTCTTACCTAAGTGGGTATATGCAGACCAAACTCAGTACCCAGGAAGAAGCTAAAGATCTCATACAAGAAGTAGTAGATGATTTTGTGACAAAGGGTATTACAGCAAAAGAACTTGAAGATACAAAAAAGTTTTTGCTAGGCTCAGAACCCTTACGCATGGAAACACTTTCGCAAAGGCTGGCCAGAGCATACAATGAGTATTATTATGGTAGACCACTGGGGTTTTCTAAAGCACAGTTAAAGAAGATAGAAGAAGTGACACTTAAGGAGATGAATGATTTTATTACCTCACATAAAGAGTTGTCAAATTTAACATTTTCAATTGTTACAAAGAAATAAATACGTTCTGAAAAAAGGTACATTAAAATGTCACCCTACGGAGAAATATATGTATAAAATGTAGGGTGTCAATTTATTGCACCAAGATATATGATATACACAAAATATGACAATATGACATATTTTTCTTCTTACAATATAATCTTTGTTATACTCTTTTTACGTTAATTGGAAATTTCTCATTTCTTATTACTGATTTCTCATTTGAACGGAGTTCACCGTGGAAGAAGCCAAACAACTTTTTAAAAAACTAAAGATCCATACCTTACTTGATTTGGCACTTATTATCCCTACTTCGTATAATGATACCACACTCTCAAATTCACTGGAAATAGGAAAGGTACATACCTTGGAAGCGAAGGTGTTGGAGAGTGCTGTGTATAGTGGTAAATTGCGTATTACATTTTTGTTGAAGCA
>DQVY01000267.1 GCA_015661535.1 Sulfurovum sp.
TCAGTACCTTCTACAATAGCTGTAATTGAACCAGATTCTTTCATTTTAATTTTTAATGCAAAGTCTGCTTCTGCTCCTTCTGGAACTGTAAATACTGCTACTGCTGCTTCTGGGTTAGCATCTTGAAAGATTGCAATTGATTTAGCAGGAATATCCGTTTTAACAGAAACAGGAATAGCTCCTCCATTACTTGCTACTTTAGGTGCTTTAAGCTTAATTTTATCATCAACAGGAGTTATATTCCCATAAAGTGCTTTAATGGCTGTTGGAACATCTTTTGCTGTCCATGCCTCTGGCTTCTCTGCTCTGTAATCTGTTGCACTAAGGCTTACTGTCATTGCTGCTATTGCAACAAGGCTTACGATTGTTTTTTTCATTTAAATTCCTTTCAGTTTTTGTTGTTTAATTGGAAACAAGTTGATTACTCATCCTTATTTCCAATAGTATATCTTTATTGTGTAATGATAGTGATAAGTTTGGTCTTATTTCGACTGATTTATCATATAATCCACAATAGTTTTCATTTTCTTGTCATCAAAAGTAGTTCCACCTTTTGGAGGCATACCATTAATTCCGTGAATTGAATTATGATATACTTTATCAATACCTTTTTTCAAAGTAGCTTCCCAAGTTTTTTTATCACCTACAGCTGGAGCGCCCATTGCATCTGTTGCATGACATACTGCACATGATGCCTCATAAGCTTCTTTTGCTTCATTACCAGGACTACTACTCTCTTTTTTGGCTGGTTTCTCTTTTTTGCTAGATAGTGGTGGATTATAGTCACTAATTCCTGCACCAACAATACGTGCAACTTTAGGCTCACCTTCAAAACAATCTTTCATACATCTTTTTTTATTGCCTCCAAAGTTTTTAGGATCATCATAAAACTTACGCACATTTTCTAGACCATTTTCTCCATCAATATTAGGAACAAAACCATCTTTGTTTGGCATAACAATTTTTGAGAAGTTCTCTTTACTGAGTACAAACTCATCATCTATCTCTTCACCATCTATTTTAATCTCATTAATTGAAAGTGTATAGGCTACTAATGCATAAACTTCATCATCGGTTAAAGACATTGGTGCTGGATGTGGCATACCTGTTTTAATGTACCACCAAAGCGTACTTGCATATGGCCAATATGATCCAAAGTTACGCTTAGGACCATCATCATCAGGATTAAGTCTCTGTAGTTTCAAAGTCTCCTTAATTTCATAGGCATTCCCTTGTTGAAGTGCAGGATAACCCGCCCCTCCAGTACCAAAGTCAAAGTGACATGAAGCACATTTTGCTTCATAGATTTCGTCACCCTCTTCAACAGAACCTTTTCCTTCAGGAAGACCTGTTCCATCTGGCATGATATCCATGTCCCAAGCTTTAATTTCATCTGGGGTTGCAGTTCTACCAAATTTTACATCTTGATATGCTTTTTGTGTATTGACATGATAAGACGAAGTTTTACCATTTTTTACAGGATACGTCATTCCCCCATCAATTACTTTTTTACCATTTTCATAAGTACGTGATGCACCCGAAGTAGCAGTTTCTTCTGACTGTTGAGAAGCTGCTTTCTTTGTATCTTTTGCTGTTTCATTGGCACACGCAGTGGTAAGTGCTGAAACAGAAAGTACTGTAGCTAGAGCTACTAATTTACGATAAGATTTGAACATTATGCACCTCTCCATTTTCTTTTATTTCCCATGTATGAATACCATTTCTATGATATACACCCTCAATACCTACAGCATCTCTTTCTTGTTTAACCGTTGGCTGAACATATCCTGCATCATCTCTTGCACGACTTGAGAGGAAAAGAGGTTTACCATCATATTTATAAATAAATGAAAATCTTGTCCATGCTTGAGGTAATACTAAACCTTTAAGATTGGCTTCTTCCCAATTTTTTCCTCCATCAAAAGAGATATCTACACCTTCTATTGTTCCCATACCTGACCATGCTAATCCTTCTATTTCGATTACATCACCTTTTTTAAGGTCAGTCCATGGTTTTTCAGGACAAGGAGAAGTAATCACAGAATTGACTTCATTTGCATAGAAATGCTGAATTGCTTTTCCATCTTTATTTGTCAATGCTGTATATTTTGCTGTCTCCTCTTTGGCATAAAATGGCTCAGATGCAAACTCTAATCTTGCCAACCATTTAACCATCAAGTTTCCTTCCCAGCCTGGGAGAAGTAATCTTATGGGATAACCCTGTTCTGGTCTTAATGCCTCACCATTTTGTCCCCATACAATCATTGCATCATCAAGAACTTTATCTATAGGAACTGTTCTTCCCATATGAGAGCTGTCCCCACCTTCTACAAGCATCCATTTAGCAGTTGGTTTAAGACCAAGATCTTTTAAAATATCTTTAATGTAAACACCAGTCCACTCTGCACATGACATAAAACCTTTTGAAAATTGAATAGATGGAAACTGTGGGTTTCTCCACTCTGGTCCA